>CAZGDJ010000118.1:0-9147 GCA_964524635.1 uncultured Rikenella sp.
TAATCAGACTCTATTATATCAAGTATACGGCTTAGTTTATCATTTGAAGGGGGAAAATTTGTGTATACGCCATTTTGCGGATGGGGCATATAAAATCCTACGAGTATGCCAACGGCTAAACCAAGTGAGATAATAAGTGGCAGATATGCTTTATTGTATTTCATATGTATCTTTTTCAATATCAATATAGATCACTTCAATGCCGGCGCGCTTCAGAAGATCAATGCCTTCAAGGTTACGGTACCGGTTACTATAAACAACACGTTTTATGCCTGATTGAATGATAAGTTTAGCGCATTCCATGCATGGAGAATCGGTAATATAAAGAGTGGCATTATCACTTGAATTGTTTGATCTTGCCACCTTGGTGATGGCATTTGCCTCAGCATGAAGAACATACGGTTTTGTGACATTGTTTTCATCCTCGCATACATTCTCAAAACCTGAAGGAGTTCCATTATAGCCGTCTGAAATAATCATTTTGTCTTTAACAATAAGCGCTCCAACCTGGCGTCGTATGCAGTAGGAGTTCTCAGCCCAGATTTGTGCCATTCTCAGATAGCGCTTATCAAACTGTGCCTGTTTTTGACCGTAAGGGTGAATAGAATCTTTCTTCGTCATCAGATTTTATTTCGAATGACAAACATAATTGATTTTAGGGCTAAATCAAAGCAAACAAAAAGCACTGAAATAGATTGCATCAGTGCCTCCTGTTGTTACTATAGCTATTCAACAACCGCAAAAGGTTAGTTGCTGTTCTTCCATGTATAACTGTGCGGCCATTTATCTCTGGTGTTGTGCACCTCTGTATGGCATATAAAGCATCCGTTAATCTCTTCTGGATTGCTCCCGCCATGTTCTTCCTCATATTCTGAGATATCTTCCTCTTCCCCTCTTGAGCTATCATGGCATGTGCCGCAGCTGCCCAGGGTCTTTGGTGAATCACTATATGGCTGATACTGCATTGCCTGGTAGTTATCCGGATCTTTCAATGATGGGACCATTGCATGAGGACTTCCATGGCAGGCGGAACACATCATTTGTCCATGTCCTTTTGTTTCTCTGTAAAGGGAAGCAGTGGTACCCACGTCTGAGGCCTCAGAGTGACATGTGATACAGGCTGGTTCATTAGCCCAGGGTACTCTGCCCATGGTTGTGGAGGATGCAACCTGAACCATCGATCCATGGCAGGTTGTGCAATTGCCATCTGCAGCTGTATGCTTTGCGCTCCTGTTGCACTTGGTCGTCTGTCCGGGATGACAGTCATAGCATGAAGCTCCCTCTGTAGCATGAAATCCATGAATAGCCTCTGAAAGATATTTGCCTGATGTTCCTCTTCCTGTCTTCCCTAGTGCCAGGGAGCCATGACAACTGGCGCATAACACAGGCTTAGACTGCATCAGGGTTGTCCCCTCTTCATCATCATGAGTTGTCAGAACGTCATTAAATGCATCTGTGCCATGGCATTTGGCGCAGTTGATCTCATCAGATGTAGGGACAGTGTTTCTTGTCTTTGCCAATGTGTTTCCTGATCCATCCCTGACGGTTATCTCTGCTATCTGCAACGGGTCCCATGCTCCATTGTCATTTACAGGTGTCACAGGTATTCCTGTAGCTTCAAAACGTCCGTTAACTGCCGTCATGATACCAGTTAGCCCATTGCCTGTCAGGCCTTTGTCATGTTCAAGAGCTCCGGTTCCGAACAGAGCGTCTGCATTATCCCAAAAACCTCCATATTGAAGCTTTCCATACGATGTAGTATTGTTAATGATTTTATACTCCACCGTAATTCCACTGGTAATTATTTTCGGGGGATCGCCCCTTTTAACAACCTGGGCCAGCACATTGTTGTATGGAGGTAGGATAACCGCTTTGTCATAAGTCGGATTAAGACAATGCATACCCAGATCATTCCATGAAAAGACAACATAGTCGGATTTGTAGAAAGGAGGGGCATCATTGTTCTTTGTACATCCCGTAATAATTAGTGCAATAAGGGGTATTGCTACTGATAATTCCTTAAGCCATGTAAATGATTTTTTTCTCATCTCATGCCGGATTGAACTGTTTTATATATCCTGAAGCTGTACAGAAGCTTCGCCTTTAAGGTATAAAGTGGCTTTTCCCGCAATAAGGGTACGGTCACCGTTAAGAGTACACTCCAGATAGCCTCCACGGAATGAGAGTTGTCTGGCTTTAAGGTTCTTTTTTTTCAATCGTTCTGACCAGAAGGGTGTTAAAGTCGTGTGTGCTGACCCGGTCACAGGATCCTCATCAATCCCTGCCTGCGGTGCAAAAAAGCGCGAGACAAAGTCCACATCTGATCCTTCTGCAGTCACAATAACGCCACGTCCGTCAGCAGAAGCCAGCTTCCGGAAGTCAGGCCTTGCATTTATTACCTCCGCTTCACTCCTGACCAAAACAAGGTAGTCGCTTCTTCCTGTATAACATTCCTGAGTCTCAACACCCAGGCTCTCACTAATGATAGTGGGCAGCTCGCATTTCTCCAAAGTATCGGTAGGGAAGTCAAGCTCAAGCATTTCATCTCTTGCTGAGACGATAAGATCTCCACGTTCCCTTGAATGAAATAACACTCTCTTTGTGCCGGGTTTAAGGATATTAAGGACGACATATGCTGATGCAAGCGTAGCATGACCGCAGAGGTCAACCTCCATAACAGGAGTAAACCATCGTATCTTATAGTTATTTTCATCAGGAATAATGAAGGCTGTCTCAGCAAGGTTGTTCTCCGCTGCAATATTCTGTAATACCTTATCAGGAAGCCAGTCTTTAAGAGGGCATACGGCAGCCGGATTTCCGGTGAAAGGGCCTGTAACAAATGCATCTACATGAAAGATCGGAATAGCAGGCATACAGTTTTTATATTATCATATAACATTTACAAAGGTATAGGATTATTAATGATTTGGCTGAATAGTGATGTTTATTATACCATGTAAATTGTAACTTTGTTGTATGCTGAAAGTATTAAAAACAAAGCGAGGAACAGAGATTCTGAAACTGACGCCGGCAAGGTGCAATATCTTTTTTGTAAGAGGAAATGGACATATAATTATGGTGGATACCGGCATGCCTTCTGACAGGTTACTTATCAGCAGGACTATTAAGAAAAGAAATCTGATACCTGAGGCAGTAATTCTGACACACACCCACTTTGACCATGCAGCGAATGCAGCCTGGATGAAAAGAGAGTATGGGGCAAAAGTACTGGTTCATTCAGCAGAAGCGGCATCGCTGTCACAAGGTAACACACCCATTCCCGCAGGAGCCTTTCCCTTAACAAAAGGTCTGGTTTCAATCGGGCGGAAACTACCCTCACTGTTTACTTTTGAACCCTGCAGCCCTGACATTGTTATAAATGAAAAATTTGACCTGAGTTATTTCGGTTTAGAGGGATATATTATGCACGTACCCGGTCATTGCCAGGGGGAGATTGCTATTGTGATTGAGAATGAGATCGTTTTTGCCGGTGATGACCTGATGGGAGTTATACCGGGAAAGATATTCCCTGCATTTGCAGACAATATAAATGACCTGATTAACAGCTGGAAAACGCTTCTGGATACAAACTGCAAAATTATTTTACCGGGTCATGGAAGGCCGGTAAAAATTGAGACTCTGTCCAGGGAATACAACAGACGAAAGTTATCGTTCCCGCTAATGAAAAAATAAGTGTGAGTGTGAGAGTGAGTGTTGAGGAAAAAGATCGAGAGTGTTTGTTCGAACCCACTCGCTCTCACTCTCACTCTCGCTCTTATTCTGTACCCGGAGCCGGGATCGAACCGGCACAGCATCGCTGCCACTGGTGTTTGAGACCAGCGCGTCTACCAATTCCGCCATCCGGGCGGGACTGCGAATGTAGAGAATTTATTATTACTGACAAAATTCATGATATTTGGCATAGGACTCATTGTACGGAACCCGGGCATCAGGAAACTTCGCTATGGCCAATGTGTTCTTTGCTTTTGGTTGCTTTAATAACAGCTCCGATAATCCCTTCCACATCATAACCGCATTCTCTGTATAACTCCTGCTGTGTGCCATGCTCAACAAAATAGTCGGGGATACCCAGTCGTATTATCTCAGAATGGTAGGAGTGGTCAGCTGCAAATTCTATGACAGCGCTACCAAAACCACCCTTGATGACGCCATCTTCAATGGTGATGATCTTCTTAAAATTCTTCATTGCTTTATGCAGCACATCTTGGTCGATGGGGTTCACATATCGCATGTCCCAGTGCTGGACAGTAATACCTTTTTCTTTTAATAGGGATGCTGCTTCAACAACAAAATTGCCCGGATGACCTATGCTCAGGACTGCTACATCTTTTCCTTGGCTAATGAGCCGTGCCTTTCCCACAGGTATTTCTGTGAATGGCTGTTGCCAGTCACATATCACACCTGTGCCCCGTGGATAGCGTATGCTGAACGGTCCCTTTATTTTATCGAGCTGTGCCGTATACATCATGTTTCGCAACTCCACCTCATCCATCGGAGCTGAGGTAATCATTCCGGGAATATTCCTCATAAAGGCAAGGTCAAAAAATCCGTGATGAGTTGCTCCGTCGGATCCTACCAGGCCTCCGCGATCAAGGCAGAAAATAACTTTCAGACCCTGGATGGCGACGTCATGGATAACCTGGTCGTATGCTCTTTGCATGAATGTAGAATAGATGTTGCAGAATGGCAATAATCCGTTGGCAGCCATGCCGGCAGAGAAGGTAACGGCATGCTGCTCGGCAATGCCGACATCAAAAGTCCGGTCTGGCATCTCCTTCATCATGATGTTCAATGAACAGCCTGTGGGCATGGCAGGTGTAATGCCCACAATTTTATCATTCTGTCTGGCCAGTTCAAGGACAGTATGTCCGAACACCTCCTGATAGAGTGGGTGCTCAGAACACGTCTCCGGTCTGATGAGTTCGCCGGTACATTTATCAAATTTGCCGGGAGCATGAAATACCGTCTGGTTTTCTTCAGCTTTCGGGAATCCTTTTCCTTTAACCGTTATGCAATGAAGCAGTTTAGGCCCGGGTATTGTCTTAAGATCTTCAAGTACTCTGGTAAGGTGAAGCACGTCATGACCGTCAATAGGGCCGAAATATCTGAAGTTCAGCGCTTCAAAGAGATTACTCTGATGGAGGACAGTGCCCTTGATGCTTCCCTCAATCTGGGAAGCCACTGATTGTGCTCTTCTGCCGCCCTTTTTAAACCTGCCCAGCAGGTTCCACACCTTGTCCTTAACCTTATTATATGTCCTGCTTGTGGTGATATCAAGAAGGTATTCCTTCAGTGCGCCTACACTCTCATCAATTGAAATATTATTGTCATTAAGTATGACGAGGAGGTCTGCCTTGGCATTACCGGCGTTATTAAGCCCTTCAAATGCCAATCCCCCTGTGAGGGCTCCGTCACCTATCACAGCCACAACTTTTCTGGACTCTCCTTTAGCATGTGCAGCTACAGCCATCCCGAGAGCTGCAGATATTGATGTTGATGCATGACCTACCCCAAAGGCGTCATATTCACTCTCTGCCATGCGCGGAAAGCCACTGATGCCTTTATATTTTCGGTTAGAGGGGAAGGCATCTTTTCTTCCGGTAAGAATTTTATGACCATATGCCTGATGACCCACATCCCAGACAATCTTGTCATAGGGAGTACTATAAACATAGTGCAACGCAACTGTAAGTTCCACAACTCCCAGACTTGCGCCTAGATGACCGGGGTTGTTGCTGACCTCATCAATGATTTTTTGCCGGAGTTCATCGCTCACTCTGACGAGGGCCATCCGGTCAAGCTTTCTGAGGTCTTCAGGGGTTTCAATATTGTCAAGCAGATGATCTTTCTCCAACATTTCCAGACTGTCATTTGTGACCGGACAAAGATACAGATATTTTGTCTTTCGTTTGAGGTACCTTATATTATGATAGTGGTGGTAAATTCTTTAATTTGTTAATTATTCATTGGACTATTAACAATTTGTTCTGTCATTTATTGTTTAATTAGCAGCAAGATAAAGCATTAAAAAGTATAGTCATGATGACCGGAAAATCTATTATACCGATAGTCCTTGTTGCTCTCCTGGCTGGTTCATGTGTGACAGGAACGAAGTATAACTCACTCAGTGACAGGGCTGCTATGCTCTTGGTAGAGCGTGATTCTCTTAAGGCAGAAAATTTGTGGTTGGCAATGACAAACAAGGAGCTGACTACCAAATCAAAGAAATTGTCAGATGACACGGGTCGGTTGACTGCAGAGCTTGAGAAGGCAAAAGCTGATATGACACAGTCAAGGGATGAGCTGACCAGGCTCTCCACAAGATATGCCGATCTTCAGAAGGCTCAGGAGGAGCTGGTTAGTGGAAGGGCACAGGAGACTCAGAAGCTCCTGGCTGAGCTGAGGGCAGCACAAGCCGATCTTCAGAAAAAGGAAGATATTATGCGGGAGCTTGAACTGAACCTTGATACTAAAAAAGCCTCTCTTGATGAGTTGACTTATGAGCTGGAGAAGAGAAATGCACGTCTTACAGAACTTGAGAAAATGCTTGATGCACAACAGAAAGCGGTGAGGGATCTTAAGGCAAAAGTCTCAGAAGCGCTGTATGGTTTCGAGAATAATGGACTGTCTGTGACAATGAAAAACGGCAAGGTATATGTATCAATGGATGAAAAGCTCCTCTTTAAAACCGGAAGCTATGACATTGATGCAAACGGTCGCGCCGCACTGCGAAAACTGGGGGCAGTGCTTGAAAAGAACCCTGATATAGATATTACTATTGAGGGGCATACTGATGATGTACCTTACAGATCTTCATCAGGTCAGCTGGTTGACAACTGGGATCTGAGTGTGAAAAGGGCAACAACAGTTGTCAGGGTGCTTACCCAAGACACCAGAATAAGTCCAAAACGTCTGACAGCGTCAGGCAGGGGTGAATATATACCTGTGGATGCAAAAAAGACCGCAGAGGCAAGACAGAAGAACCGGAGAACAGAGATAGTCCTTACTCCTGACCTTTCTGAACTTTATAAGATAATGGAGAGCTATAAATAGATTAATTACCAAACTCGCCAAGTTTCAGATTCAGGCGGTCAAGCGCTTCAATAAGATCATCCTCGGGCTTAAGAAAGTTAAAATCTTTCCAGAACTCATTGTCATAACCAGTTACCTGGCGTGAAAAAACGGAATATACAGGCGCTATCTCATCACGATCAAAACGTTCTACATCCCCGGTCCGGTGATTAGTAACGGCAAATTCGAAAAAGACATTAAAATGGCTGTTAAATAACATCTTCTTACCTCTGGCAAGAAATCCAAGGTCTCCTCTGACATGTGAAAGATAGTACCTTCCATCAATGTTTCTATACTGGGTCATGTACCTTATGTACTCTGGTTTCATAGAGTAACCCTTTGGCAGTTTTGAAATAAAAGCTTCCTGAGTTTCTAAAATGTGTATGGGATTGATCTCGAATTCAGCAAGCATGACCCCATTGTCATCAACATTAATATAGATCTCGCCTTTCATCAGAGGTTCTGTGATCCATTCTTTCTGTTCGAATGAGATAACATACGCGTTTTTTCCATCAATGGTCACTATGTCTGTTAAACGATAATAGTAATTATCAGTAGTCTGAGGATTAATAAAGTCGAACAATTCTCTCATTCCATCAAGAGACATGGCAGATACCAGGCCTGCTTTAAGTCTTACGGCAAGGGTGTCTTTTGCATCCAGATTTTCAATCTTACGGCTTCGGATGACCTTAATCTGATCATTAAGAAGAGAGCGGGCATAAGGACTTTTAAATACCTGAAGCACGGCTTCAGTATAGATCTGCGGTTCCTTCTTTCGATATACCCCCTCACGATAGAACCCTGTAAGCATTGCAGGTGAGGTTCCGTAATTCTCTGCGATTGACGCTACAGCTTTGTTAATAATACCAAGCGGATCCTTATATCTGACAATGATTTCAGGAATTGAAATGAAATCCCTGTCAAGGCTTATTGTCATGATATTACCTGCCAGACTCTTTACCGGAACGAGGCGGCTTAAGTAACCCACATAAGATATAGTCAAAGTATCATCAAGGCATTCCTTTGTGACTTTCAGGATGAATTTTCCGTCATTGTTGGTAATTGTGCCTTTCCCTATGTGTTTTATTCCTATTGTTGCGAATTGTAAAGGTTCGGCAGTTTCAGAATCAATTATTTTTCCGCTCAACGTGACGGGGAGGATGCTTTGCGGGGTTTCAGAGGAAGGTGCCTCATCCGGAATGTTCCGATAAAGTATTATATGTTTTCCGATAACAGAGTAAAGGATGCTTTTATCTCCCGTTACCGAGTCCAGGAGTTCATGAAGTGGCGTTTCGGACAAAGGCAATGTGACTGTCCGTTCGGTATTGAGTATCTGTGTATCATATGTGAAAATGACACCGGTTATCCTGCTTATCTCGTTCAGGGCTCTTGATGCTTTTAATGTATTACCTGGCAGTTTGATGTTTTTCTCAAGGATGGATTGCTGTGAATAGAGCATTAAAGTCACCATCAAAAAAACAGTAACAAGAATGCACCTCCTATTCTCCGAACGTGCCAGTGTCATCTGTGATCCTTTCTTCTATCTGCGAGTCAGGACGTAAGTCTCGCCTTCTTTCACTGCCTGAAGGTTAAAGGTAGTGCAAATAACTTTAATTATTGTATCATGTGGCTGGTTCTCAAAAAGCGTAGTAAGCCTGAAGTCATTGATGACAGTATCTGTTGTTACAATATCAATATTGTAAGCGCGTTTCAGATCAGTAAAGACTACCCCAAGTATCTCGCCGTCATATTCAAGAACATCAGTGTTCCATGACATGTAGTTAATGTTTGTGTTCAGGGTCTGCATTCCATGATCGGCTGAAACCTTTCCAACAAAGCCAGGCTCAAGAGTGAGATTCTGAGAACCATCGTTATTCGACAGTAGTACTTTTCCTGTAGTGACATATACTTCAACTTCGTTGTTGCCATTATCAGTAATGACGTTGAAAGATGTACCAAGTACTCTTACCCTGGCTTTGCCGGCATCAATAATAAATGGTCTGGAAGCGTCAGGAGTTATTTCGAAAAACGCTTCACCTGTGAGTAAAACCTTTC
>CAZGDJ010000119.1:0-2391 GCA_964524635.1 uncultured Rikenella sp.
TTCCCTTGGCATACCCGTAGTTTCCGGATCAACCGGATGGCTTGACAGATTTGAGGAGGTAAAGGATCTCTGTAAAAATAAAAACGGATCATTCCTTCATGCCTCCAATTTCAGTCTTGGAGTCAATATTCTTTTCAGGCTCAACGCTGAGCTGGCCAGGATAATGAGATCACTGGGGGATTATAAGGTGACTATAGAAGAGATACATCACATACGGAAACTTGATTCTCCAAGCGGAACAGCTATTACCCTTGCCGAAGAAATAGACAGGCAGCGCCCTGATTATGACGGGTGGAAGAAAGCTGAAGAAATTGCCGTTGGCAATAAAATACCTGTGGCATCAATCAGGGAAGGAGAGGTGCCCGGCACACACTCAGTCATCTGGGAGTCAGATATCGATAAACTGACCCTGAAGCATGAAGCTAAGAATAGAAAGGGATTAGCTATGGGAGCCATCCTGGCGGCAGAGTATATTAAAGACAGAAAAGGGATTTTTAGTATGTCTGATGTTCTTGATTTATAATATTAATTAGTTTTGCACGTTAAAAAAGAAAAAGAAATAATGGGCAACATATTAAACAATAAGTATTTTAAGTTCGGCATTGCCGGCGTAATTTTTCTTTTATGGGTTATATGGGTCGGCAACTACTGGCTGCTGCTTGGGCTTCCGATAGTGTTTGACATTTATGTTTCAAAAAAAGTCAATTGGGCTTTCTGGAAAAAACGCAATGAAAAAAACAGCGCAGTTATTGAGTGGCTTGATGCACTTATTTTTGCAGTGATAGCTGTGACCCTGATAAATATCTTCCTTTTCCAGAATTATCGCATTCCAACACCATCAATGGAGAAGACACTGCTTGTCGGGGACCATCTTTTTGTGAGCAAGGTAGCCTTTGGCCCCCGCATGCCTAACACACCTATAGCTATGCCATTTACTCAGAATACCATGCCTTTCACTAATAAAAGAGGAAAATCATGGTCTGATCTTGTTCATTGGAAATACAAACGTCTGGCAGGCTTCAGACAAATAAAGAATAACGATGTTGTTGTTTTTAACTTTCCGGCAGGAGATACTGTAGTGCTTGAGCAAACTGCTGTAAGTTATTATCAGATAGTCAGAGACAGGATTGAGTATTTAAAACAGATTGACAACCGTTCAGGCAAAGCCCAAAAGACAGATGATCAGTATTATGCCCTTGCGCGCAAAGCTGTTTGGGATGAGGGAACTGTTATCTACAGACCGGTAGACAGACGTGATAACTATGTTAAAAGATGTGTGGGTATTCCCGGAGACATTATTACCATTAAGGCAGGTCAGTTATATGTCAATGATATCATTGCAGAGAATAAAAAAACACAGATGACCTCATATTATGTTAACACAAATGGGGTAAGGATCAATCCAAAATCTATGTGGAAAATGGGTATATCAGAATCAGATCAGAGATTGTTTTCAGGAAATGTTTACTGGATGGATCTGACGGCTCCCAGCGCTGAACTTCTAAAGGGTTTTACCAATGTGACTGGCGTAGAGGAAGAGATTAGAAAACCGAATGAATACAATAGTCAGATATTTCCGCATGACCCTTCTGTAAAATGGAATGAAGACAATTTCGGGCCTCTCTGGATTCCGTCAAAAGGTTCAACAGTAAAACTCGATATGTCTAATATCAATCTCTATACTCAGATAATTGATATTTACGAAGAAAATGACCTTGAGCTAAAAGACAGTGTTGTTTATATCAACGGAAAACCTGCAGACAGTTACACCTTCAAAATGGATTATTACTGGATGATGGGCGACAACAGGCACAATTCAGCTGACTCGCGTTTCTGGGGTTTTGTACCTGAAGATCATATTATTGGAAGACCAGTACTGATATGGCTTTCAATTGATAAAGAAGCTTCAGGCCTGAAGAAAATAAGGTTTAACAGATTCTTTAAAGCAGCTGGTAAATAGTATTTCTGCGAGGAAGAGACATCAGATGTCTCTGAGTGCAATCACTGAAAAAGATGGCTTCATATTGGTGGAGTAGATAAGACTGTCACCTTTAAAATTCAGGTCTTATATAACAATACTCCTGTCAGAACTTGAGTAGGTGCCGTTATTGCGCTTAGTCCACCAATCAGGATTGATGCTTATTTGCCTGGAGTTGAAGCCTTCAACATCTGTAACTATCCGCGGATTTGTTTTTCCACCTGCAAGAAAGAAGACAACAACGCTGAATAATACAGTTGTGGCAACAAATGTTGCACTGATAATAAAAAGCTTGCGTTTAATAAGTCATTCTTTAAAATAAGTTGCTATAATTCTTTAAACTTCTCATCAAAACGATCATTGAACCACTTATCAATCATCGACTTTCTGAACCTCCATTCCTTGCCCAATTT
>CAZGDJ010000119.1:2491-7012 GCA_964524635.1 uncultured Rikenella sp.
AAGTTGCTTTCGCGAACCCTGAATAGCTCAAAAGGCATATCCTTACTTCCGACAAACGGTCTGAGATTCCATGCAAGTTGCGAACTGACAAATGCCAGTATCACTATCCATATTTTAAATATTGTCAGACCCAGTTTCGGGTATATATTCTTTTTTTCACATGAATATGTAAGTCCCTTTATAATTGTCTTAATTGTGAATATCCCTGAGAAAGTAAAGATTGCAACGTGAAGTAGTTTCAGGAATGAGTAGTTATCACTGGTAATCATAAAGAAGATAACGATAGGGGAAAAGGATAATGCAATTGTTGTGAAAACAATAAAACCTGAAAGAATAATATTTGCCATCTGTGAAAGAGTCATGGTTGAACCTATCATGTACTGAATGACAAAAAGAGCCGGGAAACAAATCAGAAGAGAAAGAAAAACAAGGGAGGGGACTTTTAGTCCTGTCACCATACTCTGGAGAACTCCATTGTAACTTCCCATAATAACTCCATATAATAAAGAGAAAACCAGTATGATCAGAATTTGCCTGGTCATTAAACTACGCGGGAATTCATCATTGCTTAATGCTTCAAAATATTCATCATTATGCTGGAATACTTTGAAAATTGGCTGGATTGCTTTCATTGTTTTTTTTCTCAAATATAAACAATAAACAATAACAAACAATAGAAAACAGTAGAATAAATAAAAAATATCAAAAAAAAGCTGCACAAGGCAGCTTTCTTCATTATCAACGGTTCAGATTATTCTTTAACCTTATCCACTATTGCTTTGAAGGCTTCCGGGTGGTTCATGGCTAAATCAGCAAGGGTTTTGCGATTAAGGGTAATTCCCTTTTTCCCAAGTTTGTTTATGAATTCTGAATAGCTCATTCCGTACAACCTGACTCCTGCATTTATTCTCTGGATCCAGAGAGCCCTGAATTGTCCTTTCTTGTCCTTGCGGTCACGGTATGCATAACCGAGACCTTTTTCGAGTACGTTCTTGGCAACAGTGTAGACATTACTGTTGCTTCCAAAGTAACCTTTTGTCTGCTTGAAGATTTTCTTTCTTCTTGCCTTTGATGCTACTGCGTTTGTTGCTCTTGGCATTGTTTTACTTTTTTTGGATGTAAGCGCCTTGATGGACTTTTCAGCTTCACACCCTGGTTAATAATTCGTTAATTATCACACAGTCAGGTGGTCATCACTACTTCATTCCAAGTAGTTGCTTGACATTCTTCTTGTCTGCCTTATCTACCAATCCGTCATATGTAAGATTTCTCTTACGTTTGGTTGTCTTCTTGGTAAGGATATGACTTTTGAAGGCATGCTTACGCTTGATCTTACCTGAACCGGTCAAAGAAAATCTCTTCTTTGCACCCGGATTTACTTTCACTTTTGGCATTTTATAATATATGTATATGTAAAAAAACTATTTTTTCTTTTTAGGAGAGAGGATGATTATCATCCTTTTACCTTCAAGACGCGGTGTCTGATCAACTTTACCATACTCATCAAGGTCAGCCACAAACCTGGCGAGTAGCTTTTCGCCCTGATCCTTAAACAAAATGGATCTTCCCTTGAAAAATACGTATGCGCTTACTTTTGCTCCTTCTTCAAGGAAATTAATGGCATGTTTCAGCTTAAAGTTGTAGTCATGATCATCTGTATTCGGCCCGAAGCGGATCTCCTTAACAACTATTTTGGCTGCGTTAGCCTTTATTTCCTTCTGTTTCTTCTTCTGTTGATAAAGGTACTTCTGGTAGTCAACTACTTTGCATACAGGCGGTTCAGCATTTGGTGAAATCTCAACAAGGTCAAGCTCCATTTCATCAGCAAGTCTCAGTGCTTCCTGGATGCTTAAAATCTTCGGCTCAAGGTTTTCACCTACTACCCTGACAGTTCTTGCGGTGATCCTGTTGTTAATCCGGTGTTCCGGTTCCTGTATTCTTCCTGGCCTTGGCCTGGAATAGATTGGTCCTGCTATGGTCTTGTCCTCCAGTTAAGTTAATAATATGCTTATTTTCAGTCTCTTAATTACTCAATAAGGCATTCACCTCATCTTTTATTATTTTAATAAACTCCTCAGGTTTCATTACTCCCATATCTCCTCCGCCTTGTTTGCGTACAGATATAGTTCCGTTTTCAACCTCATTTTCACCTATTATAAGAAGGTAGGGTATTCTCTTTAACTCATTATCCCTTATCTTCTTACCAATCTTTTCGTTCCTTTCGTCAATCAGGGTGCGAATATCGGAATTATTCAGTAAATTCAAAATAGTTTTCGAATAATCATTGAATTTTTCGCTTATAGGAAGCACTATTGCCTGGTCTGGTGCAAGCCACAAAGGAAACTTTCCGGCAGTGTTTTCAATCAGAACTGCCACATAACGTTCCATTGAACCGAAAATAGCCCGGTGAATCATAACAGGCTGGTGCTTCTGGTTATCATTACCCATGTATGTAAGCCCGAATCTCTCAGGCAGGTTATAATCAACCTGGATAGTACCAAGCTGCCACTTCCTTCCAATAGCATCCCTAACCATAAAATCAAGTTTGGGACCATAGAACGCTGCTTCGCCTAATGCAACTGTAGTCACAAGTTTCTTCTCACCGGCAGCTTCAATAATAGCTTTCTCAGCTTTCTCCCAGTTCTCATCAGAACCTATGTATTTCTGTTTGTTCTCAGGATCGCGAAGAGATATCTGCGCGGTAAACTCGTTAAATCCGCCGATCTTAAAAATGTACTGAACGAGGTCAATGATGCTTTTAAATTCTTCTTTTAACTGGTCAGGGCGGCAGTAATGATGTGCATCATCCTGGGTAAAACTGCGAACCCTGGTCAGACCATGAAGCTCACCGCTTTGCTCATATCGGTACACTGTTCCAAATTCCGCCATGCGAAGAGGAAGGTCTTTGTATGAATGAGGAGTAGCATTATATATTTCACAGTGGTGAGGACAGTTCATGGGCTTTAACATGAAGACCTCACCCTCCTGTGGAGTGGTGATAGGCCTGAATGAGTCAGCTCCGTATTTTTCATAATGCCCCGAGGTTTTGTACAGCTCGACATTACCAATATGAGGTGTCGAAACCATTACGTAACCTCTCTGCTTAAGCACTTTAGTCATAAAGTCAATGAGCCTCTGTTTCAGGTCTGCACCCTTTGGCAGCCACAGAGGGAGGCCCATTCCAACCTTTGGTGAAAATGCAAATAACTCAAGCTCTTTCCCTATGCGCCTGTGATCCCTTTTACGTGCTTCTTCCAGCAGTGTCATGTACTCATCCAGCATCTTCTGCCTGGGGAATGTAATACCATAAATGCGTGTAAGCATTTTGCGCTTTTCATCGCCTCTCCAATAGGCCCCTGCAAGGCTGATAACTTTAATTGCCTTGATAGATGAAGTATCAGGAAGATGCGGCCCCCTGCAGAGGTCAGTGAAGTTACCCTGCTGATAAAGGGTTATCGTTCCATCTTCAAGCTCAGATATCAATTCAGTCTTATATTCATCACCTTTTTTAGTAAAGAAGTCCAATGCATCTTTTTTCGAAACATCGGTGCGTATGATCTTGCTGTTGAGAGCGGCAAGCTCTTTCATTTTAGCTTCAATCAGTATCAGGTCAGAATCTGTTAAAACCCTGCCGTTACCAGGTTCTATGTCATAGTAGAAGCCATTCTCAATGGCAGGGCCTATGCCGAACTTTGTTCCGGGGTAAAGAGCTTCAACGGCTTCCGCCATCAGATGGGCTGATGAATGCCAGAAAGCATGCTTTGCTTCATCATCATCCCATTTATGAAGCTTCAGTGTGGCATCAGTATCAATAGGACGTGTGAGGTCGCGTACTTCGCCATTGACTGTAGCGGAAAAGACTTCCGATGCCAGTCTTGGGCTAATAGCCATTGCAACTTCATAGCCGGTTACACCTTTTTTAAATTCTCTTACCGAACCATCCGGGAAAGTAATCCTGATCATTTACTCAAAATTGAATTAGTTCGCAAAGATAACGTTTTTCGGTTGATTATTTATGCTTAAACGCCTGGCAGATAAAATCGACTGGAACAAAAATGGCACAGTATTTGGATTTAGCATAGCATAAAACAAAACAGTCATGAAAAAGTTCTTCCTTTTTACCGCAATTGCAGCACTACTGCTGACCTCATGTAACATTGTTCCCGATGCCTATTTCTATTCTGATAAAGAAAGCGTAGAGGTAGGAGATGATGTATATTTCACAAATGCCTCTCAGAATACCAGTGAAGTTAAGTGGGACTTTGGAGATGGCTACTGGACAGATGAGTGGGAGCCGGTGCACTCATGGAATGCCACCGGAGTTTTCACAGTTGAGCTGACAGCTTACTCTGAAAACGGAATGTCGGACAAATCTTATATGGAGATAGAGGTTTTCTCATCCACCATGCTTGAGATAGAGGTGCTCGAGTGGAATGATGAGTATCCTGTCCAGGGCGCCAGGGTAAGACTTTATCCGACAATGTCAGACTGGGATGAGGAGACAAATGCAATTGCGGAAGG
>CAZGDJ010000119.1:7112-9073 GCA_964524635.1 uncultured Rikenella sp.
TTCAAAAGACAGGACTGTTATGCATCCGGTGGTATGTGCTCATCCGGCAAAAAAGTAGGTTCTGGCAGCAAATACCTGAAAATCCCATCACTATTCCAACATGTGATAAATTTCGTTATGTTTGTGTGAAAACTCAGACTAACCTAATCAAAATAATCACATGAATACACAATTTGATCTGGCGTGGATAGACTATCTCGTAATGGTAGTCTATTTTATTTTTGTTCTGGGCATCGGATGGGCCCTGAAAAAATTCATGAAAAATGCCAGCGCCTTCCTTGAGGCAGGAAGATCGATACCTGCATGGGTAGCCGGTCTGGCTTTCATCTCTACAAACCTGGGTGCTCTTGAAGTTATGGGTATGACTGGCTCAGGGTTAAAGTATGGCATGCTCACCACACACTTCTACTGGGTGGGAGCTATCCCTGCAATGGTTTTCCTCGCCCTTTTCATGATGCGTTTTTATTATGGTTCAAAGGCAAGATCGGTTCCTGAATATCTTAAACTGCGCTTTGATGAGAAGACAAGAGGACTGAATGCCATTCTCTTTGCTGTAATGACAGTTCTTGCCTCAGGTATATCGATGTACGCTCTGGCAATTCTTCTGGAAAATGTCCTCGGATGGAATTTTAACGTCTCTCTTCTGCTGTCAGCTGCAATAGTACTTGCATATACTTATCTCGGAGGACTCTCATCAGCAATTTATAACGAAGTGCTTCAATTCTTTATCATTATAATCGGACTTTTACCGATGACGATCCTTATTATGAAAGATGTTGGCGGATGGGACGGTATGCAGGCCAGTCTGGCACCTATTGTTGAAGGCAAGGGTTTTGCCTCTGACACATGGACTACTACCTGGAAGTACACCGGTACTGCCGGAAATAATCCCATGGGTGTTGCATGGTATGGCATCGCTGCTGGTCTGGGCTTTGTTCTTTCGTTTGGCTATTGGTGCACTAATTTCCTTATTGTTCAGAGAGCCATGGCTGCTGAATCCATGACAGCCGCACGCAAAGTTCCTCTGATAGGGGCAATTCCAAAGATGTTCATTCCTTTCCTTATTATTCTTCCCGGTATTGCTGCCCTTATCCTTCTGAATGACCCGACCAAAGGTTTTGCGCTGCCGCTCAGCGAAACAGGTCAGCCCAAATATGACTACACAATAATAATGCTGCTTAAACAATATCTGCCTGCCGGTGTCCTCGGTCTCGGAGTAACAGCCCTGCTTGCTTCATTCATGTCAGGTATGGCTGGTAATGTCTCAGCCTTCAACACGGTCTGGACATATGATATCTACCAGAGTTATATAAGACCCGCAACCAATGATCATGAGGCAGATGGCAAACATTACCTTAAGGTTGGAAGATATGCAACCATTATAGGCGTCGTGGTAAGTATTGGAGCAGCATACGTTGCCAGTAAGTTCGGCAACATCATGGACTTCCTTCAAACAGTCTTCTCAATGATCAATGCGCCATTGTTTGCGGTTATCTTCCTGGGTATGTTCTGGAAAAGGTCCACAGGCAATGCTGCCTTTACAGGTCTGCTGTTCGGTTTCCTTGTTGCCCTTCTGCATCATGGGCTCACTGCACCAGTTGGTTCTGACACTCTCGTCAAGGGAGGCTGGATCACTGTTATTCATGAATATCCGGTGGAAATGGCCCAGAATTTCTGGACTGCCATATATGCGTTTGTTACAGCTACCCTGCTTACGGTCATAATTTCACTGTTTACAAAACGTACCAAAAGTGATGAAGAGCTTAACGGGCTTGTGTACTCTCTTACCCCAAAAATCAGCGATGCTGATGTTATCTGGTATAAGAGACCCTGGTTCCTTGCAGCTATAGTCGGGGTGATCTGTATCGCGCTGACAATATTATTCTGGTAATAAAAAATTAAATATCATGATAGACATAAGATTTCCGATAGGCCTGATGTTTTCGATCTTCGGAGTAATT
>CAZGDJ010000120.1:0-3666 GCA_964524635.1 uncultured Rikenella sp.
CACAGACAAAGACACAGGATGGTACGATGACTCAGGCCAAGGCCCAGGAAGGTACGATGACTCAAACCCAGTATAAGAACCAGGGTCAGGAGACCAAGGTCCAGAAGCAAGCCCGTAATGCAGAAAGAAAAGCTCTTAAGAAGCAGAAAGAGATGAAGAATCAGGAGAAAGCACAGGAAGGCGAAGCTTATACAGAGCAGGAGAATACTGCAACAAAGAACCAGGGTGCCCGCACGGCTACTCCACAGCGTAAGGCTGCAAAAGTTTCAAGAAGCACAGGTGCAGGAAGGAAGTAGTCTTCAGACATGATTATTAAAAAGGGGATAGTTCTGATTATCCCCTTTTTCTATTCTGAATCCTATTCCGGGAGTTTTATAAATTATATTGAATTAACCTCTACGGCTTATATCTGCTAATATATCAGGCTTCAGTAATTTTATATTCTTCTCTTGCAGTTCTATCAATTCCTCTTTTTCGAAAGTTTTAAGCAGTTTGACAGCGCTTTCAGTAGATATTCCGGCAAAGTCAGCGATATCTTTTCTGGAGAGCAGTTGGAATATCTCTTCCGATTCGGTTTTCAGACTTTCTAAATACAATAACGTGTCTGCCATCCGTCCGTTCATTTGCTTGTACATCAGGTTGCGTATAGTATTGAGCAGGTTTGCATTTTGCTCACAGTACCTTTTTGTAATTGAGAAGCTGAAAGAGCCGTTTTGCATTATTACTTTAGCCATTGCCTCTTTCTCAATCAGAAAGACCAGGCAATCGGTCAATGCTATTGTTGAGTAGCGGAACTTGTTTTCACTAAAGACCGCTGAGAGTCCGACAAATTCGCCGGGAGTGATAATTCTCAGATTAAAATTTTTAGTGCCATCACCTTCAATGTATTGCTTCGCCAGTCCATTTATTATAAACAGGACATATGATGCAAAAGCTCCCTGTTTTGTCATATTGTCACCTTTGCGGAAAAACACCTGGGTTTTACTTGCCCTTACCAGCTCTGCTTCCTCTGGCAGAAGGTTGCGAAAGCATGGTGCGTTGATGTCACAGACAAAATCTTTATCATTCTCAAGTATTGTTTTCATATATGGTCGAACATCTATAAGATCATAAAGTTAATCCAAATCAATAAAAAAGTTGTGCTGATTCAACCGGCAAGTTGTTATGCCGGGCTCCAATTTCCTTTAGTCAAAGCACAATGTGCCGTAATTTTGTCTCATAAATTTTAAATTAAAAATCATGTTATACACAAATTTGAATCACCTGATGTCAGCTGCTGATCTGAAAAGAGCTATCAGCGAGAATGAAAACGTAATGGTCATTTGTGGACGGATGGGCCCGATGTGCATTCCTGTTTACGGGATTGCTGAAGAGCTTGTAGATGACTATAAGCATGTTAAGTTCTATGATATGGAATTTGACAATCCGGAATCATATATAATACGTAACCTGCCGGAAGTCAGTGGTTTTATGGGAATTCCCTTTACAATTTACTACAGAGATGGCAAGGTCGTAAAAGCAACTTCAAGCATTCAGACAAAAGATCAGGTAAAAGCTATCCTGGATAAAGAATTCTCTGCTACAGTCAAAGCGTAATCAAATGAATGGTGCTAATCATTATGATGTAATAGTAGTTGGTGCAGGGCCTGCCGGTCTGACGGCAGGCATTTACCTGTCACGTGCCAGGCTGAAGACACTTATCATAGATGAAGGTGTTGCCGGCGGTCAGATGGTGCTTACTCATGAAATAGCAAATTATCCAGGTGTTGAAAGCATCAGCGGATACCAGCTTTCCAATATCATGAAAAAACAGGCGAAAAGCTTTGGTTGTGATATCAAGACAAATGTTTCTGTAAGTAGCCTGGACCTGGACGGAGAAGTAAAAAACCTCATACTCAAAGATGGTTCTGCCTATTCATCAAATGCAGTTATACTCACTCCCGGAGGAAGACCCAGAACACTGGGAGCAAAAGGAGAAGATGACTTTAAAGGCAGAGGAATCTCTTACTGTGCTACCTGTGATGGTGATTTTTTTACAGATAAAGAAATCATTGTGATTGGTGGTGGCAACTCGGCTCTTGAAGAAGCGGTTTCGCTTACTAAATATGCCAGCAAGGTGACCATTGTACACCAGTTTGATCATTTCCAGGCATTTGAACATGCTATTGAAGAAGCAAGAACCAATCAAAAGGTCAGTTTTATAATGGAATCCGTCATTGAGACTTTTCATGGTGATGAGAAACTTACGGAGGTGGATATAAAAAACCTGAAATCAGGTGAGGTCAGTAACTTAAAGACGGAAGGAGCTTTTATTTTTATCGGATATGTACCGAATACGGAATTTTTAAAAGGTAAAGTCGAGATGAATCAATGGGGTGAGATCATCGTAAAGAGTGACATGTCTACCAATCTTGAAGGAGTATATGCTGCCGGTGACAGCACTGCAAAACGGTTTCGGCAGGTCACAACAGCTGTTGGTGATGGTACAATTGCTGCTCTTGCAGCTTCACAGTATTTGAATGAATTGAAAATTAATCAAAAACAACTTATATCAACATAGTATGAAAACAACAATTATAATAATCAGCATTCTGGTCGTATCTCTTGGTGGATTGTATTTACTTGCTAAGAACAAGCTGAAAAATATTCCGGCGGTTGATAATAGTGAGAAGATAATTATTCTGACAGACAAGAATTTTCAGTACCAGACAAAAAACAAGGTAGTTCTGGTAGATTTCTGGGCAGAATGGTGTGCGCCTTGCAGAATGATGGCTCCGGTTTTGAATGACGTTGCAGATGAACTTACTGGTAATGCTTATGTGGGCAAGGTGAACGTAGAACAATATCAGTCTCTTGCCCAGAAATACCAGATAAGGAACATCCCGACAATGATATTATTTAAAGATGGCAAGGAGGTAACACGTTATATAGGCATAAAAAACAAAGAGTATCTTATTCAGAAAATAGATAAAGTAAAATAGTAAATATCCATGAAAGGCAATTTCAATATGTTAATTGAGGATAACCGCCCGGTCATTGTTGATTTCCATGCAACCTGGTGTGCTCCGTGTAAAATGCAATCTCCGATTTTAGAGCAGGTAGCATCTGAACTTGGTGACAAGATAAAGGTGATTAAGATTGATGTTGATCAGAATCCTGAAATAGCCGGCAGGTACAATATTCAAAGTGTCCCTACGCTTATGATTTTTAAACAAGGCGAATTGAAATTTAAAAATGCCGGCTTACACACGAAACCACAAATATTGGATCTTTTGTTAAATAACATTTAAAATTTGAACTATGGCTTTAACGATAAATTCTTTAGCATGTCCTCAGAACCACCGATGTCCTATAATTCATGTTTGCCCTGTCGGTGCAATTTCACAAGATGGATATGGGTTGCCTGTTATTGATCAGGCAGAGTGTATTGAATGCGGCAAATGCATAAATTTTTGTCCTATGCAAGCCGTCCGGAATAAATCATGAAATAAAGAACTCTGGAAGAAAAGGTACAATCATGTTCAAAAGAAATATCATGAAAGAAAAATGAGTGTTATTGACAAGGTAATCAGGATACTGTCATCTACCATAGTATTATTATAGTATTTTACTATTGTAATCTCAGGTACACCGGGAATTATCCAACTGATTCTGGCAGGTATACTT
>CAZGDJ010000120.1:3676-8979 GCA_964524635.1 uncultured Rikenella sp.
GGAGATCTTTTCCTGACTGTCAGATTTGCCTCCTGAAGACTACTGCCTAATTTATCATCTCTGGCTACTTCAAGTGTGTCTGTATCAAGTCAAAGAACAAATAGAGCCCTGACATATGCCCCAAAACTTACATTTGGTTTTCCATGCTCAATAGATGCCAAAGTTGGCCTGATGATATTTGCTCTTTCAGCTATCTGCTGAGTACTATTCTCCCTTATTAACCGAGCCAGCTTAATGTTCCCGCCAAGAATTAACAGACGCTTTTTATGCTCTGGGCAAGCGTATGAAGCCTCTACAGTTCATAATGTTTTATGTATTTAGTATTATTGAACATTTATTCTGATATAGCCAACAGTTTATTAAATTAAACTCTTAATTTGTATAGAGTGTAAATTGAAAATGGTACGAATTTTGAACTTTAGTATAAGAATTAAAACCCAAGCAGATGAAAACAAATAAACTTAAATCTTCAGTAAAGACGATCCATGTATGCTCACTTTTGTTATTTGCTTTACTTTTTGTTCAGTGCACTGGCCCTGAAGGACCTATGGGGCCAGAAGGAGAAGATGGTATTGATGGGCTTGACGGGATCAATTATACCAGGTCAGTCATTTACGATGTCGCTGTTGAAGACTGGGAAGGCGATGCAAATGGGTATTATGCTTATCTCGATGTACCTGAAATAACTGATGACATATACTACAACGGTGCAGTACTGGTCTACAGGCTATTTGAGGCAGAACCAAAGAGTTTTATTCATGTACCATATACTTTTATCGATGACAGCTTAATTGTTTCAATGGACTTTGATGCATATGTGGGAAGCATTGACCTGATATATAAAGAAGTGTTTGGTGGATTCAATGATACACCTGCTCCGGAAGCTGATATGGCATTTAAAATTATAATTATAGAAGGCATCCCAATTACCACTTTGAAAAAAATGGTGGATATCAGTAATTTGACAGCTGTGTCTAAATTATTTAATGTTGATCCCGGACAGGTGGTAATAAAAAGTACTAACCTTTAGTGGTTACCTTTCATGACAGTGCAGCTGCGATGGCCCTTTTAAACTGGTTTTGAGCAGTGAAAGACCTAAAGATCAGGCCTGTGGGGTTTTTCCTTTCACAGGCTTTTTCAGCACCCGAGTATTTGAAACAAGAAACTGTTTTAACCGATACTCAATAGACAGATCCTATAGTAAAATTAATTGCAGCCTCAGCATCCTGAAGGTTTGAAAATCACTCTTACAGAAGTGCCTTCATTCTCCTTGCTTTCAATTTGATAGTCTGCATTATGTAGTTCAAGAATTCTTGTAACAAGAGAAAGACCTATTCCAAATCCTCCGATATAGGTGACATTGGATGCCCTGTTAAATGGCATCTTTATATTTCCTATTTCTCCGTATGGTATCCCGACACCTTTGTCTGAGATTTCTATTCTTACCTGGTCCTCACTGATGCCGAATTCAATAATTACATCATCACTGGAAAATTTACAGGCATTATCAATCAGGTTCCTGAATGCTATTGAAAGAAGTCCTTCAACACCGTCTATAAGAAGCATATCTTCATTCTCAGGGTAATGTATCTTTGGCACAATTTTACGACCCGGGTAATTGTTTTTAATCTGGAAAACGGCATTGAAGACTATTTCATCAATCCTCACCTTATTAAAAACCAGGTTTTTATCTCGGTTGATCTGTGCCAGTTCAAGAAGGCTGTTTAAAAGGGTGTTGAGCTTTTTAAGGTCCGCGATAAGGCCTGAAATATGATTTATGTATTCTTCATTGGTTCTTATATGACTTAACAGATAATCGCTTTCGCCAATCATTACTGTCAAAGGAGTCCGCAATTCATGTGAGGCATTTGAGACAAAATCCTGCTGATTCTTAAATGCAATTTCAAGATCAGTGATCATTTCATTAAAGGTTATAGCCAATTGGGCGATTTCGTCTTTCATATTACCCTCATCGAGCCTGCTATTCAACTTTGAGAAATTGATATCCCTGACCCCCTTAATGATCCTTGATATTGGTTTTATAGCCCTCTGAGAAAAAAAATAGGCAAATAAAACCGAAAGCCATATACTGAAAATATTACTCCATAACAGGATATTGCGAAGTTCTTTGAGATTTTCCATACGGGACTTGTCAAATGCCATAACGTACACATTGTATGTTTTACTGTTGAAGCGATGCTTTATACAGACACCATCTTTTTCAGCAAGTGAAAAATACCTCAATTCACCATAATAGGAATTTTGCCGGATTACCCTTTCTGATAGGTATCTTACATTGTTGCTGTAGATAACATTAAGGGCAGAGTCTGTAACTGCAATCTCTTCTTTTTCCCATGAAGTAGTTGACTGATGAATCTTCTTCAGAAGGGTAGAGTCGACTTCAGTCACGTTAATGAGCAGAATGGCAGTGTTCTGAGCTTTCTCCAGAAGGTTCTCCCTGAATTTGCTATTCTGACTTGTAAATGAGAAATAGTATACAAGAGCTGAAAAAAACAATAAAACAAGTACAACGATTAACGTAAATTGTACAGAAAGCTTGGCTTTGATATTCATCACCTATAGTACTTTGTCGTTACAATAAAATCCAAATCCAAACTTTGTATGGATGAGTTTAGGTTTGAAATCTTTGTCTATTTTTTTTCGTAAGTAATTAACATAGACATCTATGATGTTTGTGTTAGGATCAAATTCAATCCCCCAGACCTTCTCAATAATAAATTCACGTGTAAGCAGCTTTCCCTTATTAAGAAGGAATGTTTCCAGCAACAGGAATTCTTTGGCAGTCAAATCTATTTTCTTATTTGCCCTGGTGACCGTTTTAGTATCTGAATCCAGTTCAAGATCAGCAATACTCAGTTTCTCACTTACTATGTTTGTATCAGTACGCCTCAGAAATACATTTACCCTTGCGATTAATTCCCTTAAATCAAATGGTTTAACAACATAATCATCGGCACCTGCATCAAAACCTGCTATTTTATTGTCAGAACTACTGAAAGCAGTTAGCATTATTATCGGAATCTGACTGTTTGTTTTTCTAATTTCTTTGCACAGATCATAACCGTTGATTATCGGCAGATTGATATCAAGCACAACAAGATTGTATTGATTTTTCTCCGCCATTTGTTTACCGATATAACCGTCATTTGCCACATCTGTTTCGAACCCGCATTCTTCGAGTTGTTTTTTCAACAGTTCTGCAACTCTTTGTTCATCCTCGACAATAAGTATTCTGATGGTCTCCATGTTGGTTGTCCCTTTCCTGTAAAATTAAAGTGTCAAATCCGGCAAATTGCTTAATTAAGAAATTCTAATTAAGTTCTAATAAGTTTTTAATAGATATTCTGTTGGTTCAACTTTAGATTTGACGCCAGTACGTAACGGAATAATTCCAAGGTAATGAAAGTACCAAAATTATCTGATAACTTGAAAATTCTTCTGTTCTGGTCTGCTATAATCATTGGTTTGATACTAGTGAAAGTTTTTGTAACCAAATAGTATGATCTGTTTATAAAAATGAATTTATGAATTTATATGATAGAGAAAGAAATCTGATTTCAATTTTTAATTTGGTTCTGAATAGCAGTTGTCCTGATAAAAGTAGGGCAACTGCTTTGGTTTTGACCAAAACGCTACGAAATCAATAATACTTGTGACAAGTAATACAATATCTGAAAGGAACTTTACATCCCTGGCAGAATTTATCCAATAAAACCAAATAATAATGAGAGCATTAATAGGTTTTATAGCCTTTATGGCAGTTGTTGTGATAGCAATTGTAATGTTACAGGTGAATTGATAAAGTTACGGAAAAATAGCCCTAAATAATTGAAGATTATAGTCCATATTATGCCTTATATCCTTATCTTTCCTAAGAGATGAACCACCCCTCAGGGTTGACAGGATGAGACTTACAAAGCTTTATAAGGAATTTTTTAACAGTGAGAAAGCAGGTGGGCTAATACTGGTCCTGTTGACTGTTCTGTCGTTGATACTGGCTAATTCACCATGGAAGATTCCTTATACAGATTTTTGGAACATCGAATTCGGCGGGCATAGCCTTGTACACTGGATCAATGACGGATTAATTACTGTTTTCTTTTTGCTGATCGGGCTTGAACTGGAAAGGGAGATATATAAGGGAGAACTGTCAAACATCAGAAATGCTGCTTTGCCAATATTCGCCGCTATTGGCGGAATGGCAGTCCCGGCAGGTATATTTCTGATATTTGCGCATAACACTGATGCTCAATCCGGAGCAGGAATCCCGATGGCAACAGACATAGCCTTTGCTATTGGAGTTCTTTCACTTCTGGGAAACAGGGTTCCGGCATCATTGAAAATATTCCTGACAGCATTGGCTGTGATAGATGATCTTGGGGCAATAATAATTATTGCTCTATTCTATTCATCTTCATTGTCGGTTTCAAGTCTTATTTTTGCCCTGTCAGTTTTTGGATTCCTGTTAATAATCAACAGATTAAAGGTTAATAATCTGATCCCGTATTTAATTGGAGGTGTTATCATGTGGTATTTCATGTCAATCTCCGGTATTCATCCGACCATAACCGGGGTCTTGCTCGCATTTACGATTCCTTTCAGAGGAGGAGAGAAGTCGCCTTCCTACATATTGCAGCATTTCTTACATAAACCTGTTGCCTTTATTATCCTGCCTGTTTTTGCATTAGCTAATACTTGTATAACGATTGATTATAACCTTTTATCCGGGTTAGGGAATAATTATAGTCTGGGTATTATTGCAGGTCTGGCAATCGGTAAGCCTTTAGGAATTTGCATCTTCTCAGCAATAGCTGTGTTGGCAGGTTTTTGCGCGTTGCCCCCCGAACTGAAATGGAAAAACATTTTGGGAGTTGGATTCCTTGGAGGAATTGGTTTTACCATGTCAATTTTTATCGGACTGCTTGCTTTTGAAAACCAGGAAATGGTCAACATAGCAAAAATGGCCATTCTTATCGGCTCACTTATTGCAGGAATAACAGGTTTGCTGTTTCTAAAGCTCACACTGAAAGGGGCATCTGATGGTGAGTAATTTCAATCAGCATTAATACATTTAGCCTTCCTCTTTCTCGGACAGATATCTTCAGGATTACTCGCTCATTGCATTCGCTCGTGATCCTGAGATTGGGGATTGACAAAAAGAAAAAGCCTGTCACTCGCTCCGCTCGTGGCAGGCTTTTTCTTTTGTCGGGGTAGCAGGATTCGAACCTGCGGCCCTCTGGTCCCAAACCAGATGCGCTAACCGGACTGCGCTATACCCCGAA
>CAZGDJ010000121.1:0-8877 GCA_964524635.1 uncultured Rikenella sp.
TTTTACATAACAACCTTACAAGATCAATATTCCTCCATTCATTGTCGCCGCCAATATTATATGTCTGGCCCGTGACACCTTTATGGAAAATGAGATCAATTGCAGACGCATGGTCTTCAACATAGAGCCAATCGCGGATATTTTCTCCTTTACCATACACTGGAATTGATTTCCCGGTCTTTATGTTGTTAATTGTCAATGGTATGAGTTTTTCAGGAAACTGATTTGGCCCATAATTATTTGAGCAGTTCGATATAATCCATGGTAACCCATAAGTGTTTCCAAAGGCTCTCACCATATGGTCAGAGCTGGCTTTAGAGGCGGAGTAAGGGCTTCGCGGGTTATAGTTTGTTTCTTCTGTAAAGAAACCTGTTTTACCGAGAGAGCCATATACCTCGTCAGTTGATATGTGATAGAAGAGTTTTCTGATATTCCAGTCAGGGGCGGTATCACGGAAAGCTGTCAGAAGGTTGACAGTGCCAATGATGTTTGTATATATGAATTCATCCGGAGAGCTGATTGATCTGTCAACATGCGATTCAGCTGCAAGATGTATTACACCGTCAAAAATGAATTCCTTAAAGAGCTCATTTACTTTTTGACAGTCTACGATATCTATCTTCCTGAATGTATAATTTGGGGCATTTTCAATATCAGTCAGATTCCCCAGATTCCCTGCATAGGTCAGTTTATCAGCATTAACAATAGAATAATCAGGGTAGTTTCTGACAAAGCGTCTTACCACATGTGATCCTATAAATCCTGCACCTCCGGTGATGAGTATAGTTCTTTTCATCTTACCTGTTTCTTATTTTTTTCTCCCATTTCCAGGCAGTGGCCATCGCTTCGTCAAGAGTGCTGACCGTCTTCCATCCCAGTTCTTTGTTTGCAAGGGAGGAGTCAGCCCATATCTTTTCAATATCACCGGCTCTCCGGCTGGTGATTGAATAATTGAGCTTTACTCCCGAGACCCGTTCAAAAGATGCAATGGCTTCAAATACCGATACACCTTTACCGGTGCCAAGGTTAAAGACTTCATAGTTCTTTTTGTTCTTTCCGTCAAGAAGTCTTTTCAATGCCACCACATGGGCTTTTGCAAGATCCACGACGTGAAGATAGTCACGGATACATGAACCATCGGGTGTATCGTAGTCATTTCCGAAGATCTTCAATTCTCCCCTCAGTCCTATGGCTGTTTGTGTAATAAATGGCACAAGGTTCTCAGGCACTCCCCGTGGCAATTCCCCTATTTCTGCTGACGGGTGGGCCCCGATAGGATTAAAATATCTGAGAGAGACAGACTTCATATCTGGGTTGGCCACCATGGTGTTATTTATGATCACCTCTCCGATCTGCTTTGTATAACCATACGGGGAAACAGCTTCTTTGACGGGTGAGTCTTCAGTCACAGGGAGTTTCTCAGGCTGTCCGTAAACAGTGCATGAAGAAGAGAATACAAGGGAGGAAGTGTTGAACCGCTTCATTATTTCAAGGAGGTTCATCAGGCTCACAAGATTGTTCCTGAAGTATTCAAGCGGCTTACTTACTGATTCCCCTACAGCTTTGTATGCAGCAAAATGAATAATGGCGTCAATTCTTCCTTCCTTTCTGAAGAAATCACTCAGCTTCTCAATATCGCAGATGTCAAAGTCATAAAACCCGGGTTTAACGCCTGTTATAGTTTCAATGCCATCAAGAACTGATTTATCGGAATTATACAGATTGTCAATAATAACAACCTCGAATCCGTCATTAATAAGCTCAACGGCAGTATGAGAGCCTATATATCCTGTCCCGCCTGTTACAAGAATTTTTTTCTTCATTAAAGACTCCAGTAGTTCAATTTATTAATCTTGTTTCTGTAAATGCCCTTTATGTCAACCACGATTCCGTTCTCAGTCAGCAGGGAAGCAAAGTAATTTTCATCAAAGTGCAGGTACTCTCTGTGACTGACGGCAATAATAATTGCGTCATATAATCCGGATGGTTTCTCTTTCATTTCTATTTTATACTCTTCATGAACCTCCTCAAACGATGCTCCCGGATCAATCACGTCAACCGCGACTCCGAAATCACGCATTTCGTCAATCACGTCAATGACTTTTGAGTTCCGGATATCAGTTACATCCTCCTTGAATGTCATACCCATTACGAGAGCCCTTGCCTTGTTGGGGCTTTTCCCTGCAGCAATGATTTTTTTCACTGTCTGTTTGCCGACGTAGCGGCCCATACTATCATTAGTGAAACGCCCTGAGTCTATCATTTGAGGGTGATAGCCCATTTCCTTGGCCTTGTATGACAGGTAATACGGGTCAACCCCGATACAATGACCTCCAACAAGACCAGGGTAAAACCTGAGAAAATTCCACTTGGTGCCGGCGGCTTCAAGTACCTCATAAGTGTTGATACCCATACGGTTAAAGATGATTGAGAGCTCATTCATGAAAGCTATGTTTATATCGCGTTGGGTATTCTCAATGATCTTGGCGGCCTCTGCCACTTTTATTGATGATGCGCGATACACGCCAGCCGTAATTATGAGTTCATAAACCTTTGCAATGTTTTCAGAAGATTCCTTATCACATCCACTTGTTACTTTTACAATCTTTGCCAGAGAATGGTTTTTATCACCGGGGTTAATGCGTTCAGGGGAGAAGCCAACTTTGAAATCTTCAGGGCATTTTAGCCCTGACCATCTTTCAAGCACAGGTATGCAGTCTTCTTCTGTACATCCGGGATAGACGGTAGATTCGTACACTACGTAGTCACCTTTCTTAAGAATTTTACCAACAGTCTCTGAAGCTTTAAGAACCGGGGTAAGGTCCGGCAGATTATGCTTTGTGACAGGAGTGGGAACTGCAATGATATGAAATGATGCTTCCTTTAGATCGTCAGGATTTGAGGTGTATATTATATCTGTACCCCTGAAGGCTTCAGTGTCGAGTTCATTACTTGGGTCAACACCCTTTTTCATCATCTCAATTCTGTCAGTTCTTATATCAAAACCGATGACTTTTATTTTGCGTGCAAATTCCAGGGCTATCGGCAAGCCCACATAACCCAGTCCAACCAGAGATAGTTTTGTCTGTTTATCAACAAGTCTGTTATACATCTTTTCTTTTCATAAATGGATGATAATCTCCTTTTATGGGAGAAGGAGATGTATTACGTATCTGGTAAACAGTTTCTATGCTTTGGCGTGCATCATCAAGACCATAACCATTACCCTTGAGTATTTCCTTGTATGTCACAGTATGAAGCTCATTGAAACCATCTGAAAATTCAAGTTCTTCACCGTCAACGGTAATGCTGCGATAGGTTCTTTTGCCTTTCTTTTTTTCTTCTGACGGAAGGTCATTATAATCAATGCTAAGAAACCAGCGTACCCTGGCTTTCTCCAGCTCCAGGTAGCCGGATGCTTTATTTTTCTCAAGAAGGTGAACGGTGTTTGTCTGAACGCTGCCGAAGATCCATTCAAGCATATCAAAGAAATGTACGCCGATGTTTGTTGCTATGCCTCCTGATTTATTTATATCACCTTTCCAGGAGATGTAATACCAGTTACCTCTGCTTGTGATATATGTAAGGTCAATGTCATGTTTTTTCTCTGCATGGTCATTCATTATCTTCTCGCGAAGAGCAATTATTACCGGGTGATATCTGAGCTGCAGTATATTAAAGATACGATTCCCCGTTTCTTTTTCTATTTCCTGCAAAGCGTCGATATTCCATGGATTCAGGACGACAGGTTTTTCACATATTGCATCAGCATGGTGCCGCAGCGCAAATCTGATATGTGAGTCGTGCAGATAGTTGGGTGAACAGATACTGACGTAATCAAGCTGTGTTCCGGCCCTTTTGAGCTTGTCGACATGCCTGTCAAACCTCTCAAATTCAACAAAAAAGTCACTGTCTGGAAAATAGCTGTCAATTTTACCGACGCAGTCAAATTTATCAAGGCTGGCAAGCAGATTATTTCCGGTCTCCTTTATTGCCTTCAGGTGACGTTCAGCAATATAACCTGCCACGCCTATTATACCAAAGTTTTTTGGGGTGTTGTTCATGGGATGATAATTAAGAAGGCGTAAAATTACTAATTAATTCGGGTCACGCTGTTTCCCTTAAGTCTGTATTTCTGTTTGCTTTCAGGGCACAGTGCTATGCCTTCATCATTGAAAAGGAGCTTATGTCCGTACTCCGAAACCCAGCCTGTCTGTCGGCCGGGGTTTCCCATCACAAGAGCATACGGTTTAACGTCTTTTGTGATTACTGCACCGGCGCCTATAAGTGAATATTTGCCAATTTCATGACCACAGATAATCGTAGAATTAGCGCCAATGGAAGCACCCTGACGAACAATGGTTTTTACATACTGGTCACGCCTTATAACTGCACTGCGCGGATTGAGGATGTTAGTGAAAACCATGGAAGGACCAAGAAAAACATCATCCTCGCAGATAACACCGGTATAGATAGATACATTATTCTGGACTTTTACATTGTTCCCCAGGGTCACTCCTGGTGAAACAACCACATTCTGGCCTATATTGCACTTCTCACCAATTACAGAGTCTTTCATTATATGGCTGAAATGCCATATTTTAGTTCCTTTCCCGATAATGCTGCCTTCATCTATTACGGCCGTTTCGTGGGCAAAGTAGTCCTTTTCCATATTTCTATCCTATGAAGTTTTTTCTTATACAACCGGTGATATAGGTAAGCTGCTCTTTTTCCATTTCAGAATGAATTGGAAGTGAAATCACCTCGCTGCAAAGTTTGCCCGTCACGGGGAAATCATTTTGACTGTAACCCAGGTGCGCGTAGGCTTTCTGCATGTGAAGAGGAACCGGATAGTATATCATAGAAGGGATGCCTTCATTCTCAAGGCATTCTCTCAGCTTGTCCCTCTCTTCGGATTCTACTTTAAGAGTATACTGATGGAAGATGTGTGTTGAATAATCAGCTCTATGCGGAATTGAAACGTCTGGCAGCCCTCCAAGCTCATTATCATAAAACGATGCTGCATCGCGGCGGGCCTCATTGAATTCATCAAGATGCCTCAGTTTTACCCTTAATATAGCAGCCTGGATTGAATCAAGGCGTGAATTTACTCCTATATTATCATGGTAATACCTTACTTTCATTCCATGGTTCGTGATGCTTCGTATGAGGGTTGCAAGCTCATCATTATCTGTGAAAATAGCACCTCCATCGCCATAACAGGCAAGGCTCTTGGAGGGAAAAAATGATGTAGTACCAATAATACCCATCGTCCCTGCTTTTCTGATGGTACCGTTTCTGAACCTGTAATCAGCACCTGTAGCCTGGGCCGCATCTTCAATGACATGGATCCCGTGTTTATCTGCAAGCTGCAGTATCGGTTCCATGTCGGCGCACTGACCGAAAAGATGAACGGGTACTATAGCCTTTGTTTTTGGAGTGATAGCCTTTTCAATCGCTTTGACACTTATATTGAAGGTGTCTTTGTCAGGCTCAACCAGAACAAGTTTAAGCCCCAGCAGCTCAACGACCTCAACTGTGGCTATGAAAGTAAAATTGGTGGTAATAACCTCATCTCCAGGTTTCAGTCTGAGGGCCATCATGGCTATCTGGAGTGCATCGGTACCATTGCCGCAGGCAATGACATTACGCACACCAAGATATCTTTGCAGCTCTTCCTCAAAAAGTCTGACATCAGGGCCTTTGATGAAAGCAGCAGATTCAATTACTCCTGAAACAGCCCTGTCAATGTCAGCTTTTATCCTGCTGTACTGTGACCTGAGGTCAACCATCTCAATCTTCTTCATATGCAGATATCCTCTGAATGACGAAGATAATACATTTTAAAGAAACGGTTTTGTCAGTTTGGAGAACTTGTTTTTTTGTATCTTTGTTTGACATAGTTTCATCATGAATATTGACATTACTGCATATATCAGAGAATTGCTGTTTGGGCATGACTGTGTCATTATTCCGGGTTTTGGTGCCTTTATAGGAAATTATTCGCCAGCCCGTATTGACAGGGAGCAGGGGCTTTTCTATCCGCCTGCTAAGAATATTACTTTTAACCGTCATCTTATCAATAATGACGGATTGCTTATCGGGCACCTGTCAACCCGTAAAGGTATCGGATACGGAGAAGCAAGGGATTTGGTCTCTTCTTTTACTGATGATCTGCGATCCAGGCTTGACTCTGGCAATAATGTCACAATTTCTCAGGTAGGAACATTTTCACTAAACAGAGAAGGGACGCTGATATTTGATCCTGACAGCGGAGCAAACTATCTGCTCTCATCCTATGGACTTGATTGTTATCATCGGCAACCGGTAAAAGATTATGATGTAAGAAAGAAAGTACTTGAGCATCATGATAAACCTTCTGCCTCTCAGCCTTCAATGAGAAGGCTTCTTACGAGGGCTGCAGTGATAATACCATTACTGGTAGCTATGGCACTGGTTCCTTTCAACAAGGATATTTTCAAGGGAAAAGTTGCAGAATCAAGCCTGAATCCACTTGCTAAAGCTGAACTTGAATATAACAGGTCACAGATAACCAACATTACTCCTGCGGTACATGTTGATTCTGCTGTAACGGAAACTCCTCTGCAACCTGCAGTAATAGTACATGGTGCAACACAATACATGATAGTTATAGGCAGTTTCAGATCAGAGGCAAACGCTTTGTCAATGGTTGAAACCCTCCGGAGTAAAGGATATGATCCTGAGGTATCGGCGGGGCCTGAAGGTTTTCTCCGTGTAAGTGCCAGGATAAATGACACTATGGAGGAGGCAGAAAGCAGCCTTTTAAGACTGAAAAAGATCTACCCGGGAGCCTGGATCTGTAAAACCAGGTAGAATCACAATTACAGGAATAAGCGGAAGTTCTATTTAACCGGGCTTCCGTTTTTAATTTTATCCTCCGGGATCATAAATGTCAATTTACCGGAAGCATCTTCTGCCAGCAATATCATGCCTCGCGATTCAATGCCCTTAATAGTTCTGGGAGCAAGGTTTACTATGACTGAGACATGTCTGCCTGGCAGCTCTTCTGCCCTGTAGTATTCTGCAATACCTGAAACTATTGTCCTCACGTCAATGCCTGTATCAACCTTAAGCTTTAAAAGTTTAGTGGTCTTAGCAACTTTTTCAGCTTCAAGGATAGTTGCAGTACGTATGTCCATCGTATTGAAGTCTTCAAAACTTACATCTTTCTTCTGCGGCAGGACAATGGCTGATGATGCTTCGTTTGCTTTTTTAGTGTCCATAAGCTTTTGAACCTGTTTTTCAATCTCCTCGTCTTCAATCTTAGTGAACATTAGCTCGCCTGATGACACTTTGTGTCCTTTTATAAGCAGCTCAGTACTTCCTGCGGCGTCCCACGGGAGGTTCGAAATGTTAAGCCATCCTCTAAGTTTATCCATTGAAAATGGCAGGAAAGGTTCAAGCAGGATAGCAAGATTCGCAGTTATCTGAAGCGATATGTACAATATTGTTTTTACACGTTCCGCATCAGTCCTGATGATCTTCCAGGGTTCTGTGTCAGCAAGGTACTTGTTGCCAAGTCTTGCAAGATTCATTGCCTCGGCCAGAGCCTGTCTGAATTTAAAAGATTCAATATTGTTTTCAATACTTTGCTTGATTCCCGAAATCTCATTCAGGGTACTGGTGTCATATTCATTAAAGGATCCGGGAGCGGGGACTTGCCCTTCAAAGTATTTATCAGTGAGAACGAGTGTTCTGTTAATGAAATTACCAAGTATTGCAACAAGTTCATTATTGTTTCTCGCCTGAAACTCTTTCCAGGTAAAGTCATTATCCTTTGTTTCAGGTGCACTTGCACACAGAGCATAACGAAGGGAATCCTGTTTGCCAGGGAAGTCGATAAGATACTCATGCAGCCAGACAGCCCAGTTCCTTGATGTAGAGATCTTGTCATTTTCAAGATTAAGAAACTCATTTGCCGGGACATTATCAGGCAGAATATAGCTACCCTCAGCTTTTAACATAGCAGGGAAGATGATGCAATGGAAGACAATATTATCCTTGCCGATAAAATGTACCATACGGGTATCCTTATCCTTCCAGTACTTCTCCCAGTCAGGCGTCAGCTCCCTTGTTGCTGATATATAGCCAATGGGAGCGTCAAACCAAACATACAACACTTTACCCTCAGCACCATTAACAGGCACCGGAACACCCCAGTCGAGATCACGGCTGACCGCTCTTGGCTGCAGTCCCTGGTCCAGCCATGATTTGCATTGGCCATATACGTTTGATTTCCAGTCAGTATGTTCTTCAAGTATCCATTTTCTCAACCAGGGTTCATATTTGTCAAGCGGAAGGTACCAGTGCAGTGTCTCGCGCATAACCGGGGAGCTGCCGCTGATTGTTGATCTTGGATTTATAAGGTCAGTCGGACTGAGAGATGTGCCGCATTTCTCGCACTGATCGCCATAGGCATTTTCATTGCCGCAATGAGGGCAGGTTCCCATGATATATCTGTCAGCCAGGAAACAACCAGCCTCTTCATCATACAACTGGTTTGAATTTTTCTCGACGAATTCGCCTTTATCATAAAGTTTACGGAAAAATCCGGATGCCGTTTCGTAATGGATTTTATTTGAAGTACGTGAATAGATATCAAATGCAATTCCAAAATCCTCAAAGGCTTTCTTATTAAGAGCGTGGTAACGGTCAACTACTTCCTGCGGAGTAATGCCCTCCCTGCGTGCTTTGAGGGTGATGGGTACTCCATGCTCATCAGAACCACAGATAGATATAACGTCAGCTCCACGCATCCTCAGATATCTTGTATAAATATCTGAAGGGACATATACTCCGGCGAGATGTCCTATATGTATTGGGCCATTGGCATAA
>CAZGDJ010000122.1:0-8802 GCA_964524635.1 uncultured Rikenella sp.
TGATTATATTAACCCCAATAAAACAGGCGTATTGACAGGAAAACTATTTGAATATGTTGCCAGCGGGAAGCCTGTACTGTTTATCGGACCCCATGAAGGTGATGCCGCTCAGCTGCTTATAAGATGCGGCTATCAGGGCATATTCTGTAAAGATGATGTAACCAGCATCAGGGATTTCATTATTAAAGTCTCAGAAGGATTTGCTACAAACCGTACCAGTCATCACTCCGAATACTCCCGAAGAACCCTCGCATCGAAACTTGGAACTCTGATCAGTTTCTGAGTTATGATCTGCTGATCTAATTTGCATAAGAATTATAAACCTAGTAGTTTTAAGCATTATAAAGTCAATGTCTAACAACTAATGCGATGAAATCACTTAAAAGCATTTCCTTAATATTAGTATCTCTGGTATTTGCCAGTTTGATGACTTCATGTGAAAAATTATTTAACAAGCCTCCAAAGATTTCAAATCAGCATTTCTTAGTAGAGGAAACATGTTCTGTAAATACAATAATTGGCACCGTAGTTGCCACTGATAAATCAGGCCAAACACTGACTTTTGAGATAGTTTTCGGAAACGATGATGAGGTTTTTGCAATTTCATCCAGCACAGGAGTATTAACTGTAAACAGGGAAGGATTATTTAACTTTAAAATAGCTGCTTCAAGAAGAATTCTTGTTGAAATTACTGATGAATTCGGCAAGGCTTCTACTGCAGAAATGACAATAAATATTATTAATATGCCTCCGGTGATTAACGACCAACTGTTTTCCATTACTGAAACTAGCCCTGAAACAACAGTAGTTGGAACTGTTATTGCAACTGATAGGCCGACTCAAACTATGAGTTTTTCAATTGTTTCAGGGAACTCTGATAATGCATTTGCAATTTCACAAAATGATGGAATTCTAAAAGTGAATAAAACAGGTGTTTTAGATTTTGAAACGTCACCTTCCAGAGTCATTTCCATTTCCGTTGCTGATGAGTTTGGGAAATCATCCGCTGCCAATATCACTATAAATATTACGGATATACAACCCACAACGGAAGGATTGGTGCTGTACCTGCCTTTTAACGAAAACACAAATGATTTAAGCGTTAATTCCAATAACGGAATTGATTACACTGCAGGAAATTATGTTACCGGAATGAGAGGAAAAGCTCTTGACTTTAACGGCTCAACTGATTATATCCAACTAACTTCAACACTTGATGCCTCGAAAGGATTGACTTTCTCATTCTGGATAAAAACAAGGGGAGTACTTGAAGGAGAAAACAATGGAACAATAATCAGTAAGTATACCTTCGTCGGAGCATTACGTAGTTTTCATGTTTATTCGCTGGAGCCTTATTCTACACTGGATGATAACAGACTTATAGCCTATTTTCATAATGATCGTTTTGTTACCAATGCCAACAATGATATGTGCAAGTCATATCTTGAGACTCAATATCTGATAGATAATGGCTACAATACTACTTTTTACTCGTTCCCTGATCCAAAAAAGCTTACTGTGAATGAATGGACTCATTGCGTTGTGAATCTTACTTCAACAGACCTTGAAATCTGGACAAACGGCGTTCTCCGAACTAAGAAAGCAAGGGAGTACCAGTCATACTTTAACTCTGATGATTGCCCGACATATATTGGCAATTGTCTGGGAAGCGGATCTGGCACAAATAATCACTTCAACGGGCTGATAGATGAGCTGCGGGTTTATAACAGGGGGCTGACTCCGGAGGAGATACAAATATTGTTTACCGAATAAGGCTCATCTTGAAAATATTAAATATCAGGAATAAAGCCGGCCAGGAGCCGGCTTTGTCTTATATCCTGAGCTCCATAAAACTATATCTTCCCATACATTTCCGGGAGTATTACGGAGGTGTACTCCCAAAACATGATTTGTTCCGGTACTTTAAAAGTAAAAGAAGAGAGTTTTTCTTTTATCTCACAGACGACCCTGGCGATGTCAGCAGGGTCTTTTTCATTTGCCGCCAGACCAAGATCATACTTGTTCACAAAATCTTTCATCATCTGGGCCTTCCCAACCAGAATTGGCTTTGAAAGTGCAGCATACTGATAGATTTTGGTAATAATTGTATTGTTAATTTCAATGCTGTCGGCCGGCAGTGTGGCGAAACACATTGAGCTTTCAGCAATATAAGCCCGCAATTCCTCAGGCTTAAGGAACCCAACGTACTCTACCTGATCTTCCACTCCAAGAGATTTTGCCATTCCCAGCGGATCACACCCTCTTCTTATTCTCCCTGCAAGAACAACCAGAACTTCAGGAATTTTTTCTCTTATCAGCGGAAGGGCATTGATCATCAGGTCTATCCCCCGCAGAATATCAATCATCCCTCCATAGAACAACACAAAACGATTCTTGTATTTTTCCTTCAGACCCAGATCGGCGGAAGCAACCTCAATATCCTTCTGAAGTGGAGTATTAGGTACTGAGATAATCTTGTTTTCGTCAATCCCATGAAGCCTGATATATATTTCTCTCAGGTTGTCTGACACGGTGATGACCAGGTCGGCAAGGCTAAGATACTTTCTCTCGTATTTCTCCCATTTGCTGAGAAAGTTGATTATTCTTCCCGCAAACGACTTCATGTGGGCAGTTCTGCCAATCCAGTTGCTGTAGAATTCATGTTGGTCGCATATTAGCTTCGCATTAAATTTTTTCTTCAACAGGTAGCCCATTTTTGACATGGGAAGATCATGAACATGGATGAAATTATAGCTTGTTGAAGGTGCCATTTTATGTAATTGCCACATCCTGTACCACCTGTAAAAGGGTAGAATACAGAATGCCGGATAAAACTTATATATCAATTTTGGCAGAAAAGGAGAATACACTTTTATCCCCTTATAAATTGCAGAACTACTTTTTGCAGACAGAGAAAAAGCGAGGATTTCAACATCATACCCTTCCTTAATAAGGGTTAAGGCTTCCTTTTCCACTCTTTCATCATAGGGAAACTCGCTTTCAAGAATCATCAGGACTTTCATGTCAGGATAAGTACTTTTTAATATGGTCTAATAAAGAATTTACAATCCTGTTCATATCATCTGACAGCTTCCAGAAGTAAAGTCCTGCCACAAAAATCACCGATACAATAATACTTCTGACAATGAGATCTGTAATAAGCCCCGACTGTGGTAGCAAAAATCCGGCGACCAAAGCAATTACCCCGACAAGAGTCATTTTCAGGTGTTCAGTTTTATATGGCCATAAGTTATATTTCCTGCCTATCACAATAACTCCCAATGTATTGTAAATAACATTGGATAGCATTCCGGCAATAGCGGCACCGGTTAAACCAAATCTGGGTATCAGGATGAAGCTCAGGATTACGAAAACCACTATTAATACTGTCATCAGCCATGTCTGATATCTGTACAGGGATGAAGTACCTATTATTGTTCCGCTGATACCTGAAGATACATTAACAAGATTACCCAGACTGAGCAAAATGATCACATCGGCAGTTACTCTGTATTCATCTGGCAGGATCCTGAAGATATTATCCATATTGACAATGATTCCGATCACAAGTAAAAGGCCCATAGCATATTGATTGATGCTGCTTCGGATATAAATATCGTCTATTGTCTTAAGGTCATCTTTCTTCCACGACTCAGCCAGAAATGGCACTGATATCTTTGAGATAGATTTGCCCGGCAGCATAATAAGAACTGCAAAATAAGATGCAATAGTATAAATCCCTACCTGGCTTTCACCAAGGTATTTGTTTATAAATAACTTATCAAGCGTGGTCAGAACAAAAGCACTTAACCCGGTAAGTATCCCTAGGAGTGATAGAAAAATGATTTCCCTCCTCAGCTCCGGTGTAATAAAGTTTAGTTTCAGTCTCAGGCTTATCTCTCCTCTTTTTACAAGCTTTATCACCATTATGATCATCGGAATACCGAGGCATAATACATAACCAAACACAAAGTTGTCAAAGTCAATCACTTTGAAGTAATAAAGGCCGATTATCATAAGGTGCAGAAGTCTGAAAAGGACCTCTCTGAGAAAAGTGCCCAGTACGGCATCATATAGCACCTTGTTATAATTATCAAGAAGATTGAAAAGCAGAGTAATAATAAGGAGAGCCGGCAGATAAAAGGAATACCTTGTTATCAGAGACGAACGTTCAATATTCGCTTCCTCAAAATGAGGAGTATAAAACTTCAGGAAAATCAATCCAAGGATAAACCCGGCAAGTGTTATTGTAAGAGCCAGTGCAATAAACCCGTTGTGTTTTTCTTTTATGTTGCGAAAGTAGGGGAAGAGTCTGTTAATGACATTGGTGAATCCGAGACTTGAGAACTGGGCCATTATTGTGGCAAATGCGACCAGCACGGATAAAACGCCTATTTCCCCGGAGGTTAAGATTCTTGGTGAAAGAACAGCCATATTTACAAATCCCAGAACAACACCGAGATATGACCATATCGTTCCCTTAATTGATTGTTTCTGAACTATTCCCATCAGCTTTTTTGTCGGGACAAATGTATATTAAAAATACACATTTGATTTAAGGATCACTTGATGTATTTTTGTTGATCTGTTTAAATTATAAACTTACACCAACAAGGAACCTATGAATTCCAGGATTATTAGAAACACGTTGCCGCATTTAGTTGCTGTCATTACCTTCATCATATTGTCATATGCATATTTTTACCCTGTTCTTGAAGGCAAGAAGGTGAATGCGCATGATTCAAAAGTATTCGTCGGCTCATCAAAAGAAATAACAGACTACAGGGAAGCGACCGGCAAAGAGTCTTTATGGACCAATTCTATGTTCGGCGGTATGCCTGCTTATCTTATTTCTACACAGTACCCCGGAAATCTGATAAAGAAAATAGATATTGCACTCAAAGCGTTTAAAATACCCGTTGCGGCGTTGTTCCTGGCTTTCCTAGGATTCTATATCCTGCTTCTTTGCTACGGCGTGAAACCATGGCTTGCCCTGACAGGAGCATTGGCATACGGCTTTACCTCCTTCCTGTTCGCCAGCCTTTCTGCAGGGCATAACACCAAGGTGTTTGCAATGGCTTATATGGCTCCTGTGATAGGAAGCGTCATTTACAGCTTCAGAAATGATGCACTGAAAGGATCTGCATTGTTTGCATTTTTCCTGTCCCTTCAAATTATGGCTAACCACTTTCAAATAACTTATTATACTTTTATTATCCTTCTCATCTTTGGGATTTGGGAGCTGGCAGGTGCAATAAAAGAAAAGAAGCTGGCACCTTTCTTTAAATCTATTCTTTTGCTTTTTGCCGGAGCCATTATAGCTGTCGGAGTCAATTTCGCCTCAATTTATTCAACATGGGAATATTCCAAAGAGTCCACCAGAGGGAAAAGTGACCTGGTTAAAACCGGTGTCAAAGAGGAAAAAGGCCTTGACAAGGAATACATTACCCAGTGGAGTTACGGCATTGGCGAAACAATGACTCTGTTAATTCCTAATGCAAGAGGTGGCGCTTCCAAAATGTTTGAAAAAGACTCAGAAACTCTAAAAGCCCTGAGGAAAAATGATATGTCTCAGTATTCCAGTCAGCTTTCCAGGTACTGGGGCGAACAACCATCAACCAGTGGCCCTGTCTATTTTGGAATTGTGGTAATATTCCTATTCATAATAGGATTAATTATTATACCGACAAGGGACAGGTGGTGGATACTTACTGCAGTATTGTTATCAATACTGCTTGCATGGGGACACAACCTCATGTTTTTCACATCATTATTCGTTGACTTTTTCCCCGGCTATAACAAGTTCAGGGCAGTAACCATGATTCTGGTGATAGCCGGAGTGTGTGTCCCGTTGTTAGCGGTTCTGGCTCTCAAAGAGATATTGGAAGGCAATGTAAATAAAGCAAAAGCACTTCAGGCTGTAAAAATATCAGCCCTTATAACAGGCGGCCTGGCTCTTATCTTCTTCCTGATCCCTGGCCTGGCAGGCTCTTTTCTCAGCCAGAGAGAAGCAACAATACCCGATTCATTGAAATGGCTTAAGGATGCTATGATTATTGACAGAAAAATGATGCTTAGAACGGATGCGTTAAGGTCAGTCATTATGGTAATTTCCGGCGCTGCAGTGATCTGGTTTTTCCTCAAAGGAAAGCTTAAGACAACTCATGTTATAATCTTGATGTCACTCGTTTTTCTCATTGATCAGATTCCGGTTGATACACGTTACATGAACGGATCAAATTTTGAAAGCAAAAGGGATGCTCAAAATGCCCTTAACCCAACCACGGCAGACAAAGCCATACTTCAGGACAAAGATGAATTTCGTGTCCTCAATCTTACTGTGTCAACGTTCAATGATGCATCTACATCTTATTATCATAAGTCTGTGGGAGGTTATCATGGGGCTAAGATGAAAAGATACCAGGAACTTATTGAATCAGAGCTGGTAAATGAGATTGAGTCTCTTGTCTCCGTGCTTCAAAGCGCAACAACATTAACTGAAACAGACCAGGCTCTTTCCCATGCAAATGCCCTTAATATGTTAAACACCAGGTACATTATTCTTTCTCCTGACAGCCCTCCTCTGAAAAACAACAATTCGCTTGGTAATGCCTGGTTTGTTAGCAAAGCATCCGTGGTGGAAAACGCAAATGCTGAGCTGGATGCATTAAAGACTATTAATCCTTCTTCTGAAGCCGTGGTTGACAGGAGATTTGCTGATATGCTGACAGTTCAGGACAGCCCTGCATCCTCCGGAGATACTATCTATCTGACTGCTTATGAGCCGAACAAGCTTACATATAAGTCGAAGCTTGCTACAGACAGAATTGCCGTCTTCTCAGAAATATATTATCCATACGGATGGAAGGCATTTGTTGAAGATGCTCCCTCAGCTCATTTCAGAACAGACTACGTATTGAGAGGTATGGTTGTTCCGGCCGGAGAACACACTATTACATTCAGGTTTGAACCCCAATCGTATAAAACCGGCAACAGAGTTTCTCTTGCCAGCTCGCTGATTCTCTTAATTCTGCTTGCCGGTGCAGGCCTAAAAGGATTTGTTACATTACGCAAAAATGGCAACGATAAGTAAATGCCTGGTATGCGGAAGTGAACACTTCGCAGATTACTTAACAGTCACTGACTTCATGGTTAGTGGTGAAGAATTCAATATTGTCAGATGCAATGACTGCGGATTTATTTTTACTGCAAACCCTCCTGATGAAAGAGAAATGGGACAGTATTATCTTTCTGAAGATTATATTTCTCATACTGATACTAAAAGAAACATTACCGAGGTGGTCTACCATATGGTACGTCACCTTATGCTCGGAAGAAAACAAACCCTGATATCACGACTTTGTCACGGGAATAAAGGATCACTTCTTGACATCGGAAGTGGAACAGGCTATTTTGCCGCTTACATGAAAACTAAAGGGTGGGAAGTAAAAGGAATTGAAATAAGCGAAAGAGCCAGGAATTTTTCTTCCTCAAAGTTTGGAATAGATGTTTTACCTCCTGAAAAAGTGAAGACTTTGAATGAAAAATCATTTGACTGCATAACACTCTGGCATGTCATTGAGCACTTTAACGATCCCGGTTTTTGGTTGAATGAGATGTCCCGGATACTAAAAGATAACGGCATATGTATTCTTGCAATGCCAAATATAGACTCATCCGATTCAAAATGGTTCGGCAAGAACTGGGCAGCACTTGATGTCCCCAGACATCTGTGGCACTTTGCCCCTGATACTTTTAACAAGCTCATAAACCGTTTTGGATTCAAGTCCACCATGATAAAAGGAATGCCACTTGACCTCTTTTATATTTCGATCTTAAGCTACAAAAATCAAAAAAAAAGATTTGCATTCCTTAATGGACTTCTGACAGGAATCATGATCACAATTAAAAATATCATCCGGGGAAGATCAGCAAGCTCTCTTATCTATGTCATTGAAAAAACGGATACTTAGTATCTGTCTAACCACCTGAATTTTCTTGCGCTATCTCCGAATTTGAGGGCAACCACAAATTCATGTGAACCCCAGGTCGACCTTTGTATTTTCTGCAGAGTAAAATCAAAAGAATATCCAAAGAAGAAAATATCCTTTCTGACACCCACATTAGCAAGAATAGCACTTCCTGTCCGGTACGTTATGCCTGTCCAGAATTTTTTATCCCACACATAAGTAAGACCAATATCAACCTGCGGTAATACTTGTTCAGACATTTTTATCAGTAATGATGGTTCAAGTATAGTCCAGCTACCAACCTCGAAGTCATAATTGCCAAAGAGATAGTATGTTCTCTCAATTTTCAGTTCATCATATGCCGGGCTTCCTATTTTACCAAGACCCTCCATCAGGTCAAGTGCTGAAAAACCGGCTGAATATTTTCTGCTGATAATATATGTTCCAAAACTGAAATCCGATACAAATACACCCTTTCTTAAATCTCCATTGAGCGATGGATCATCAGGGTCAGCAAATTCAATTCTTCTCTCGTCAATTTTATAATAGTACCCTGTGTAGGCAAGTCCAAATGATAACTGTGTCTGTCCGTCAAGCCAGAGATGATAAGCATATGCCGTGGAGAAACCTGTTTTAAGTATTAATCCATTTAAATCAGAAAAAACGCTTGCTCCAAGGCCTACACGACCATCGGTGGCAGGCCTGTAAACTGTCCTGTTGAAGATATTATCCTTTAGGGAGTAACGCGCTTTAAGCTTTCTGGTCTGAAAGCTGAGACAGTATGTTTGTGGCGCCCCGGAATAACCTATCCATTGTTCCCTGGTAGTCAGAT
>CAZGDJ010000123.1:0-8632 GCA_964524635.1 uncultured Rikenella sp.
ATGCATCTCCACCAATAAAGGTATATTCCTTTGTGACACCCCCGGATGTCTCTTTTATATAACTCCCCGACGGGTACCAGCGGGTGAGTATGGTATTACCGTTATGCTTGATGACCATCTGCGATCTCTGGCTTCCTGAGTCATAGATAAAGTCTGCCTCATAGTCGTTCTCAGATATTTTACTCACACTATTGAAACTGGTATATTCTATTGACTGGTCATTACCGGGAGTAAGTCCTGTTGATGGATCTATACTTTTTATGGCATAGGGCTTTTCTGACAGCTCATAGCCAAATGTCCCGGCATCGCTCTTGCCTGTTATCCCACCGGTATTTATATCATATGACATGGCAAGAATGGTATCATTATTCATGGAGACTACTGACAGTCTGTCAAGGTTATCATATTGAAAATCTTCTCTCAAGTTAGGGTATAGATTATTCTGTCGCCAATTAAGGTTTCCGGTTGAAGTATTAAAGTTAAAAGAATAATTATGAATAGAATCTGTAACAACGGAGGTCAGGAAACCGAAAGAGTCATAACTCCTTGTTGTGGTCAGGTTGCCGCCATAAGTACCTGAAGTCAGCTGTCCACGGGCATTAATGTCCGTTGTCATCCAACGAACAGATCCTCCTGCTGAAACAGCAGATAAATAACCATTCTGGTTATAGGTGTAGGATTCTGTTATTCCTGAAGGATGAGTAACTGAGCTTTTTCTGCCGAGGTCATCATAAGTAACTGAGGTGATGAACGGACTGCTTCCTGGTATCGAGTCGGTAACCGAGGTAACCCTCCCTTTAGCGTCATATCCCATTGAGCGACTCACATTCTGAGGCGATTTTATATTAACAAGTTGCTTGTTCGAATTGTACCGATAGTATGTTATCCCTTCAGGGGTGGTTTTTTGTTGGACTCTCCCATCTGACATATAGTTGATGGATGTAGTTATTGAACCCGGGTTAACCTGGGATGTAAGTTCACCAAAACCATCATACGTATATGAAATAGCACCTGCACTTGGGTCGACAAGACTTATCTGATTTCCTGCAACATCATACACCATGCTTGTCGTAATATTACCAGGAGCCACAATATCTTTCACCTTGCCATCAGGATAGTAAAGATAAGAAATGGTTCCTCCCGGATCTGTAACTGAAGCCATTGTACCATCAGCCGAAACTGTTTTTGAATAGGTTTTACCGGCTGTTGTTTCGGTTATAGTATTGTTGCTGTATGTCCATGATGTATTACTTCCGGAGGGTCTTGAAAGACTTGCTTTCCTTCCGTAATAATCATAAGCAATAATATTTAGCTGGGGGGTTTCTGATGCAAAGTAAGGTTCAGAAGTGCTTACAACTTGCCCTTTCAGGTTATAGTTTGTGGAAGTATAAACCATTGAACCATTAAAACCTTTAATGTCTGACCTTATAACTCTTCCCAGCACATCAAGCCATGTTTTTGATCGTGACCCATCGTTACCTGTTTTAAGCACTGAATATCTTGCCATAGCCGGATTTGATGCTGGATCTTCCCAGTTATAAACAGTTGCACTTTGACTCCCGTCTGATAACGTCGCAGAGGTCTGCCTTCCAAAACTGTCGTAAAGATATGTCACAGCGTTTCCCAGGTAATCTTCCTGGGTAGATAATCTACCATAGGCATCATAAGTATTAGTAGAAGTGTGTGATAGCTGATCGGTGGTCGAGTGAAGCCTTATTTTGTCAGGCTCATAAGCATAACTGACTGAGCGAGACATTCCACTGGCAGTTGCAGTTTCACTCTGTAGCGTTCCATCAGAGTTATACACAAAACTTTTTGTGATTTGTTTATCTGTCCCGGAGAACCATGTTTCACTTTGGAGAAGATTTGTATTTGTATCAAATATCCTTGACCTGGTCTTTGTTACGTTTGGGCTTCCACTCTGCGAGTATTCTATGGTAGTTGTTTCCGGCCTGCCAAGCAACCATTGAGTGGATGAAACAGTATTATCATAGAAAGTCGTCACTGTCTCCGTTGGGCCACCGGAAAAGCTTTTTACAATTGTGTTTGGATTACAATAATCATCATATTGAGCAGATGAAGTAACTGAATGCCCGGTAAGATTATCTGTTTTGACCGTGCTTTGGATATAAGGAAAGATTCTCACCGGAAACCCGTTTCCTCCAAGCACAAGATGTGACCAGGTGTTATCTGCAACTACAATTTCTTCCGATGTACCGGATAACCTTGATGATGTCCTTAGGGTTTTAGGGTAAAAATATGTTGGATCGTACCCGATTACACGTTCATTTACCATACCTGTAACAGCATCCCTGACACTTATTTTATTGTATCCTAAGAATCCTTTCCCCTGCAAGTGAATTTTAGCGCCCTCATAATGGTAAACTAATTTATTCAACGTTCCTTTCCCATTTTCATACTGTACCGAATTTACCACTGTCCATTGCCCCTGGTAATCTGTTACAGGAAATTCAGCGCCATTACCCCTTGTATAAATATCACCTGCATCCTGTGATTGTTTCTTATAAGAAAACTTCGTTAATATGCCCAGACCATTACTGATCTTTTCCATCAAGACTGAGGTATTCCCGGTAGGTGAATATAGTATGTAATAACTTAGATCCGAAGCATTAACAAAAGTAGTGATATAGTCGGAATGGCCATCACCATTAAAATCTCCGTATGCTGTATTATCGTCAGGAATAATATAATGCACAGGGTGATGAATGTAGAAGTCCGTCCCGTCATTTTTGGAAATGTAAAAGACAGGTGGGTTTGTAATGCCATCAACAGAGGTGATTGCAATAAAATCTGTTGCCCCATCACCATTAAAATCGCTTGGAATTAATTGTTCAGGCCGGATATTTTCTGTATTCTGAATGACATGTTGTTCAAACCCTGTACCTGTAGATAATAGTATCAGCCATTCATCAATCAATCCCATGTAATTACCATAGACTAATACGTCAGTCTTACCATCGCGGTTAAAATCTCCTAAAGCGTTATCATCCTCTCCTGTAAAAGAAGATGTATTGTATAATAATGTAAGAGAGGAACCTGAGAGCGTGTAAATATTCACTTGAGAATCAATATGCCAGAGATCGGTCTTTCCGTCACCGTTGAAATCACCAACCTTAACTTTGTCGACCCCTAAGGTATCTATGGAACCTGATGCCAGAGTATTCAATACTGAAGTCATCTGGCCAGATGGGTTGACAAATGACCTTATTTTCCAGTTACCAACCTCATCATAGGTAAAGATGTCATTCACTCCGTCTCCATTAAAATCAGACTCCAACCTGTTGTTTGGAGACCTGTACCTTCCATAATAAGGCGAAGGCAGATATCCCTGATAAGGATATGTTTCTATCACAACGGGGTCAGAAAATGAAACCCCATCACAAATAGTGTAGTATAACTTCGGGTTTGAGTATTGAGTAGGATGGCAATCATACAGGATATCATCAATCCCATCTCCATTTAAATCCATGGTACGAAGGTCCCTTAACAGAGATAAATCAATTGGTATGTTGCTATTGAAAGACAATGAGAAATTGCCCGCACAATCACTGGTGAAGACTTTCACTCCAGTCCATGTTGCTCCCTTTGAAACATCAGGCAGGCAAAGTAAATCTGATCTCCCATCACCATTAAAATCCCCGGAGAATAACTTGCTGTCAATTGCTATGTACTCATGATAAATATCAGGAAGATTATGTGGAAAATATACGTTTTGAGGTATCTGGTAAGAAAAGATAGTGGAATTGAGTCTTTCAGTGCCAGTGCCGTACTCCACCACTTCACTCAGAACAGAATGGGAATCATATGATGTGCCCTGATAAGAGTAAATGAACTCATACATCTTCAGGACATTTGAATTATACTTGATGACTATTTTATCCAATAGAAGCCATTGTTCAATTTTTTCTCCTTTAAAGAACTGTGATTCCTTGTCATCTCTGCTTTTATAAATGAAAGTTATAAGGTTAGGACCATAGCTGATCTCGGAAGGATAGACCATATTGTGATCTTGTATATATTCAAACTCAATCTGGTTGCCAAAAAGGTCTGAGATCTTTGAAATGTTCCATTCTAAAGTCTGGGGATAAGTTCCAATTTTCTGTTTGGATTCAACAGTATTGCCATATTCACATATTAAACCTGATTTGGTTTCAGTTTTGAACCATCCGGGTCCGTTGTATGGGTCAGTATTTTGTGGAGTGACACGAGTGAAAATTTCATATTCTGTCTGATATTGTGCATTTGCATCGCCATAGTTCCCAACGGTATTTACGAGTCTTTGACCATCAATGTAAAATCGATCATTATTGTCAAGTTCTATACCTCTTGTAATCCCGTCGTTATAAATGGTTTGTGGCCCTCTTCTAATTGAGGATAATCCGCTGATACTCCATCCATATCCGACCGAACCAGGTCCGCCATTACTTGAGTAATTGATTGAAAGACCTGGTGCAAGCCCATTTACGCCTGCCGGTAATTCCAGTGGGATTGAATAAGTTGCTGCCCCTGATGCATCTACATTAAACTTTCCATTTGTAGCGCCAACAAGGTATGTAGTATCCAGTACCCTTTCCTCTGGTAACTCAAGGACTGATATTTCAATTGTCTCTGAATTGACTGTACCACATGATCCGCTTGTAACTGCACAATAGAACGTACTGGTCGATGTCAACGGCCCAGGATCATAAGCCTGACTTGTTATGGTAGTTGAATCCCCGTTCTTGTACCAGAGATATGTATAAGAGCCTGTTCCCCCGCCTCCGGTGACCATAAGGCTCCCTGGAGATGTATTATAAAGTACGGCATAAGTGGGAGCATTTATTGATGCTGTAATGTTTTCATAGACTGTTACCGGCGTCCATGCCTGAGCAGAACATTCATTATCATCTGTCACAGTTAGCCAATAACGACCCGACATACTTGCCGTAGCATAGGGAATATCCGGGTATTGTTCGTTGCTACTGAATCCCTCAGGTCCGGTCCAATAATAATCGCCACCACCAAAACCATTTAAAGCAATAATACCTCCACTGCAAAATGGACCGTTATTCGTGGCAGATGGTTCAGGCAGGCTATTTATGTCAACATATGTTAAAGATTGAGAACTGCATCCCTGACTATTTGTTACGGTGACATGATAATATCCTGAAGCTGACAAAGTAACCGAAGAGATTGTCGGATTCTGTAAAGTGCTTGTGAAGCCATTTGGTCCGGTCCACGAGTAAGTACCTCCCCCAGAGCTTGTAAGGTGCAAATCACTTCCGACACATATAGGACTGTCACTGCCTGCAGTTGATGCAGGCGCCAGATAAACAGTTACTGTAACAGATCTGCATATTGAGTTTCCACAACTGGTCTCCCAGCGGGAGTAATAAGTTGTTGTAACAGTTGGGGCACTTATCTCCAAAGATCCAACATCCGTATATCCGATCTGGGTTCCTCCACATGAACCGGTAAACCAGCGCATTGAAGTCCCTGATCCTCCAACGGCTGTCAGAATAATTGTTCCACCTGCATTTGAACAGAAATTATTGCGATTGACAGTTATACGCCTTGGGGCACTCGGAATATTTCCACATGCCTGGTTCACTGTAAGAGTTTTGGTTCCAATATTTACATATCCTGTCCTGGCTCCTCCCACATTTGCCTGTACTGAAATAGTAACATTCAATCCGTTTCTTGTATATGATATCCAGCTGTAGCTGCAGCTGATGGTGTAGGCTGTACAACTATTTACCGTTGAGACTGTTACTGTTGGTGAGACCTGGCCTGCTCCGCTGCCAGCATTCAAGACTGTGGGAGATATTGAGTTTACTGTACAATCAACTCCCATCGGCATGATTTGCGCGTTGAGATTATTAACATTAGCAATAATGATTGCTAGAAGTAATATTATGGATATAAGATATCTTTTCATTTTATTAATCTAAGTAGATGAATTATTGGATTATATCTGAGAGGGGGAAAATAATAATGAACTAAAGTCGGTTTGCTCTTAGTTATTTTTAACTACTTTCCAGTTGAATAACTTTTCATTGATCTTTATACGCAGAACATATATTCCATCCCTGAATTGGCTTAGATCTAATTCTGTGAGGCTGCTAAAATTCCGCATTACAAGCATTTCTGTTCCGGACAGATCATATATCCTCAATTCACTTGAAATGCTTTCAGGCATATTAATGATCTCTACTTTAAGGAATTCTTTAGTTGGATTTGGATAAACAAGTATCTTCATCTCCTCTTTTGCCATTTCAGGCTTCTGCAAGGAGTCTTTAGTTGAGAGTGTAGTGGCTGATTTAAGTTGTTCAACAACCAGTGTTCTGCTTATTCTGTTGCCATTAGCATCATAGCCATAGCTAATGGTTTGGCAGAATACTTTTGGAATCTGAGAAAGCAAAAAGCTTAAAAGAACTGTGAGTAAAAGTCGTTTCATAGGTATATAGCACATTTAGTTATAAATCAACTTATAACATCAGGCCAATCCGCTAAAACAATTACTCCAAAAATTTCCGAAAGTCTCCTAAGACATCATTCACAATACATAAAAATAATACTTTTAGACGAGATCCTGTAATGATCAAGGAAATTCATAGAGAATTCTTTCAACAATAGCTTTAAGGCTTTTATGAATTGATAGGATAAGGCGTGAAAATGTGTTAATGCGGTATAGAAGAAAAACCATATACTTGGCGGCATTCCATTACGCCCCACTAAAGAAAGGCTGAAGACACCCTCAATAAACGGGGTGTTTTTAGTTTGTATTATTCAACTATTACCGGAGTATTGAACGAGAAATAGAAGGTTGATCCCTTCCCTAATTCTGACTCTATCCAGATATGTCCTTTCATCAATTCGGCCATACGGCGGCAGATAGCCAGACCAAGTCCTGCCCCTGATACTTTGGGTGAATCTTCACCCCAGAACTGAACAAAAGGCTTGAAGATATCAGCCTGTTTGTCAGGGTGGATACCCGGCCCTGTATCTCTAACAAAATACGTAATATTAAACCTGTTGGCATTCTGACCGACAGTATAACCGTATTCTATCTCTCCCTGAACGGTGAATTTTAAAGCGTTGTTAATGAGATTGGAAAAAATCTGGCTAAGACGTAACTCATCAATATACTGAAAAACGTTTTTGTAAGCAGGATCCTTTTCCTGTTTGATTACCAGGTCCTTCTTGCCAGATAACTCCTGCTCATAGGAAATTGCCGGTGACATAATCTGCAGGAACTTGTTGAGGTCAACATTGGCATATTTTATTTCAAGATTATTAGTCTCGACGCGTGACAGATCAATCATGTCATTGATAAGCCTTAAGAGCCTCTGTGAGTTTGTCTCTATCAGGCCAACCATCTCCTCTCTCTCCTTCTCTGAAATTTTCATTGAGGTGAGGATGTTCACGAAACCCATCATTGCATTAAGAGGAGTGCGAATCTCATGACTGAAATTGGCAAGGAAGGTTGTTTTCAGCTTGTCAGACTCTTCCGCTGCACGCCTGGCAGCAACAAGCTCATCCATGATTCTCTGGTTTTCCGACACATCCTGACAGGTACCGAAACGTGAAAGCATCTTGCCGTTTTCATCAAATTTTACAAAGGCATTAACAGTAATTGTTTTAACCTTTCCGGCAAGTGTTACGATGCGGTAAGTCAGAGAATAGCTTTCCTTTTTCTGCGCAAGAGCGTCCTCAATAACATTACGGACATAAGCTCTGTCTTCAGGGTGCGTCTGGGCAAGATGATCATTATATGTAAAAGTAGATGAGGAAAACTCCTCATCATGAAGTTTATAGAATTCTTCAGAAATAATGTAAGTGCCGGTCTCAGGTTTGAATTCCCACCATCCGAATTGTCCGACACGCTGAGCTTCTTTAAGATGTTCCTGGGTTAGTTCCAGAGAACGCCTTATACGGTATTCTTCTGTAACATCGCTGACAAGGCTTACATAAAACCTGCCTGAAAAACGATTTAATATTTTGATTGTAAAGATCTCTCCGCTTTTTCGTCTTGCTGTAACAACGATCGGTTCATTATCAGGGTTATCTCTTAACTCCTTTATCGTGTCGGGCTGTGAAGAGAGATCATATAATGTCATTTTTTTCAGCTCAGGCCAGCTGTATCCAAAAAGATCAATTGCCGCCTGGTTTGCCTTGATGAACTTATGCGTTTTTATATCGATCAGGAAGATGGCATAGCCGGCAAGGTCAAACACCTCTTTATACCTGTTAAAGGTATAACCCGCCACCAGATTAGTGTAAAATCTTCCGGAATGAAACCTGATCACTTTTTGGGATATTATTGTATCACATTTCAAAAATAGTTCTTTTTTTTTTCTTTGCCAGAGGCAGTCTGTTAAGGTATCGTTTTTACCGTGCGCCAATCATATAAAAGCGTCTTGAAATGGTATATCCCTCATCATCAGTTGCTGTAATTACATGTTCACCCTCACCGGCCTTCAGGTCAATCTGGTGGCTGAGTTTTGTCATTCCGGCATACCTGTTATCCAGGTGCCAGTAAATAACAGCATTACGACGGCGATGAGTAATCTCCGGGAGCATTGACATATATTCTCCCGAGAGGTTCCTGGGAATAAATATTTTTGCATTC
>CAZGDJ010000124.1:0-8627 GCA_964524635.1 uncultured Rikenella sp.
AGACTAGACAGATTTGTTGAGTCAGTTCTCATATATGTTATCTTTCCAGCTTCATAAAGCTTCTGGGCCACAGACATTGTCTGGGCTACAGAAAAGCCAAGTTTACGATAGGATTCCTGCTGGAGAGTTGAAGTAGTAAAAGGAGGGGCCGGTGATCTTGTACCGGGCTTAACAGTTACATTCTCAACTGAATATTTTGATGAGGAGCAAGTCTCCAGAAATGCTTTAGCTTCTGGCTCGCCGGTGAACTTCTTGGGACACTCGGCCTTAAGAGAGACATTTTTACTCTCATTATTGACACCGTTAAAGATACCTGTTATCCTGAAGGCAGAGTCAGATACGAAGCTGATAATCTCCCGTTCACGGTCGACAAGGAGCCTTACTGCAACAGATTGTACCCTGCCGGCTGATAGTGAAGGCTGGACTTTTTTCCAGAGCACAGGAGAAATCTCAAAACCAACCAGCCTGTCAAGAACCCTGCGTGCCTGCTGCGCATTAACGAGGTTCATATCTACCTTTCGGGGAGATTGGATAGCTTTTGTTATCGCCTCTTTTGTTATCTCATGAAAAACTATACGACGTGTCACCGAAGGATCTAATTTGAGAACTGAAATAAGGTGCCAGGCAATGGCCTCCCCTTCACGGTCTTCATCGGAGGCTATCCATACAGTCTTTGCCTCTGAAGACAGTTTGCGCAGTTCGGCTACCACTTTCTGCTTGTCAGCCGGAACTTCATATACAGGAGTAAACCCTTTCTCTATTTCAATTCCCAATCCTTTCTTTGATAAGTCGCGTATATGCCCAAAACTTGACACAACGGTGAAATCCTTACCCAGGAATTTCTCAATGGTTTTAGCCTTGGCAGGCGACTCAACAATTACCAGATTCTCTGTCATCCCGATATTTTTAAAAACAGGGCAAAGTAAATCATAATGAGGACTAACTTCAAAATAATTGGGAAAGATTTAGTATAAATAATTAATTTAGGCCCCATATTATCACTATGCTATGAGGGATAAAAAATTTCATAAAAACATTCTTTGGTTCTGGGTTATATTTTCTTTACCCATTATTCTGCTGATCACACTTTTCGCTCTTATTTCAGCACAGAAGCTTGGACCTTTACCTTCTTTTGAGGAGTTGGAAAACCCTTCAATTAATCTGGCGGCTGAAGTATATTCTGAAGACAATGTGCTGCTTGGCACCTTCAGGGTCCAGAACCGTACATGGACTGAATACGAGGATATTTCGCCCTATGTCATTGATGCGCTCATTGCAACAGAAGACATAAGGTTTTACCGCCATTCAGGAATAGACGTCCGTGGCCTTCTCAGAGTGTTTGTAAAGACACTATTGCTTGGGCAGAATACCGGCGGAGGAAGCACTATAACACAGCAGCTGGCAAAGAACCTCTACCCCAGAGAAGACCTGTCTAATGACCCTGCAATTGTCAGGGCAGCAAAACTTGCAGTTTTAAAATTTAAGGAATGGCAAACGGCCGTAAAGCTTGAAAGGAGTTATACAAAAGAAGAGATCATCACGATGTATCTTAATGTTTTTGACTTCATACATAACGCCGTTGGGATTCATTCAGCAGCCAGAATCTATTTCAATACAACGCCCGATTCTCTCAATATTGAGCAGTCAGCCATGCTGGTGGGGATGCTTAAAAACTCTGTTGCCTATAACCCTCTCCGCAATGCAGAGACTGCACAGAAAAGACGTAATGTTGTACTGGGCCAGATGGAACGATACGGTTATCTGTCAAGAGAACAGGCTGATTCTGTTAAAAAGCTTGAACTTGGACTTGATATCCAGGAAGACGATCATAATACCGGGCTTGCAACTTATTTCAGGGAGTATATCCGGACAACAATGATAGCATTTGAACCAGAGCGGAAAATATTTTACAATGAAGATTATTATAATGATGCGTTGTGGAAATGGCAGAATGATCCTTTGTACGGGTGGTGTCGAAAAAACAAGAAGCCTGACGGATCAAACTATAACCTTTACCGCGACGGTCTCAGGATCTATACAACAATAAACTCAAAGATGCAGACCTACGCCGAGGAAGCTGTAAAGGAACATCTCGGCAAGGATCTCCAGATTGCATTTGAAAAGAGGGTCAAGACCTACCGAAATCCCCCTTACTCAAATGACATCACTGCTGCACAGGTGAAACAGCTGATTGAAAGATCCGTAAAACAGAGTGACAGGTATCAAAGGATGAAAAGAGGGGGGGTCCCGGATGATTCAATAGCTCTGGCATTTAACACTCCTACTCAGATGAGGGTTTTTTCCTGGAAAGGAGATCACGATACCATAATGACACCTCTGGATTCTGTAAAATATTACAAGTTTTTTACAAGATCATCTTTTATGGCTATGGACCCTCATACAGGACATGTCAAAGCCTATGTAGGAGGACCGGATTTTCGATATTTCAAATATGATGCTGTCACCCAGCAGAAGAAACAGGTTGGGTCAACAATAAAGCCATTCCTTTATACTCTGGCTATACAAGATGGTTATTCCCCATGTTTTGAGGTTGAGAATGTCCAGCGAACATTCGAGTTGCCTGACACTACTTTTTATCCACGAAGCTCAGGTCCTGAGGAGTTTCATGGTAAAATGGTCACCCTTAAATGGGGATTGGCACAGTCGGAGAACTGGATTTCTGCATGGTTGATGAAGCAGTTCTCTCCAAATGCTGTTGTAGACCTGATGCATCGTATGGGAATAAGAAGCTTTGTTGATCCTGTGGTATCCATCTTCCTCGGCACTTCTGACCTTAGTGTTGAAGAGATGGTTGGCGCATACGGTACCTTTGCCAATAAGGGAGTTTATACAAGACCCCTTTATGTCACGCGTATTGAAGACAGGAACGGCAATGTCATCTCAACTTTCATCCCTTATATTGATGAGGTTATACGGGAGGAAGAGGCGTACCTTATGCTCAATCTTTTGCAAGGGGTTGTCAATGAGGGCACAGGTCTGAGACTAAGGGGCAAATATCAGTTGAGAAACCAGATGGGAGGTAAGACAGGAACGACCCAGAATCATTCAAACGGCTGGTTTATGGGAGTGACACCCAACCTTGTTGCAGGCGTATGGACAGGATGGGAAGACCAGTCTATCCATTTTGAGGAAATGACGCTTGGGCAGGGATCAAATATGGCGCTGCCAGTTTTCGGGCTCTTCCTTCAGAAGCTTTTTGCTGATCCAGAGCTTAGTGGTATGGCTGAAGACACTTTCGAAGCCCCTGCAAATTTTACAGTTGATCTTGACTGTGATAAGGGGAAGAACCAGCTGCAAAACAGAAATCCTTACAGGCAGCAGCAATACTGATCACGAGAACAACAACCTCACCAGCCCTTCAATTTTATAGACAGTCCGGACCTTCACTCCGGGTTGTTCTTTTATGTTCCTGTGATACCCTGATACAATTATTTGGTCAAATCCCATCCGTGAAGCTTCAAGAATGCGCTGTTCTACCCTGGCCACGGGTCTTATCTCTCCTGATAATCCCACCTCTCCGGCAAATGCGATCTGATGTTCAACCGGGGCATCAAGGTTTGATGATAGTATTGCACTGACGACAGCCAAATCGATAGCCGGATCACTGACTTTTAATCCTCCGGCTATGTTAAGAAAGACATCCTTTACTCCAAGTCTGAAACCTGCTCTTTTTTCAAGCACTGCCAGAAGCATATTAAGCCGGCGGGTATCAAAACCGGTGGAGCTGCGCTGGGGTGTACCATAAACGGCACTACTTACCAGTGCCTGTGTTTCAATCATAAAAGGTCTGAGACCGTCAACAGTTGCCGCTATTGTCACTCCGCTTGACAGGTCACGTCCCTTATTGATAAACAATTCTGAAGGATCGGCGATCTCTCTTAATCCGTCACTTGCCATTTCAAAGATACCAATCTCCTGCGTTGATCCGAACCTGTTTTTTACAGGTCTGAGTATCCGGAAGACATAGTTGCCATCACCCTCAAACTGCAGCACTACGTCAACAATATGTTCAAGTACCTTTGGGCCAGCCAGGGTTCCATCCTTGGTTATATGCCCTATAAGGATGACAGGCACTCCCGATTCCTTGGCATAACGGAGCATCATAGCCGCACATTCCCTTACCTGCGAAACTGAACCTGCTGAAGATTCAAGCAATGATGACCTCAGTGTCTGCACGGAGTCAATAATCAATTGCGCTGCAGTAGTCTGAGAAACATTTTCGGTATTCTTGCCCGGCAATCTTCCTGCCCTGAGTTTGACCTGTCCCTCACTTTCTTCACCTGATACATAAAGTACTTTATTATCTTTCTGTGCAAGGGCAAGCTGCAACGCCAGCGTTGATTTGCCAATACCGGGTTCACCTCCCATAAGTATCAGTGAACCTTTCACCATTCCGCCTCCCAGGATTCGGTCCATCTCGCCAATTCCTGTGGTGATTCTGTCATTGTCGCTCCCTTCTATTCCAGAGAGCAGCTCAGGCTTTCGGCGGGTACCACTGACAGCTGAAGCGGTCGGAGGAGAAATAGTAACAATCTCTTCGCGATAGCTGTTCCACTCCTTGCATGATGGACAGTGACCAATCCATTTGGGGGATTCAGCACCACAGTTCTGGCATATATATATAGTCTTATTTTTTGCCATAAAAGAAAAGGGTAAGAGACAAATTTACGAAAAGAAGTTTACCGTCAGAGTTCCATTTTTGTCGGAGACGAAAAGATTCTGCCGCTTTTTCTTCCGAAAAGGATTAAGAATGACAAGGAGCCAAGCACTGCTATCATCAGTATCTGCGATTCATGGGAGAGTGTAGCATAAGCGAGTCCTTCTTCAAGTGGTATACCATAGACAAAAAGCAAACCACGGGATACAATCCAGTGGAATGCTCCCATCCCGCTTTGCACCGGAACAGACATGCCAAGACTTCCTATCACGAGAATGAAAAGGGCCCCGGAAACTCCCACACCGGAAGTCGAATCAAGGCAGAACAGCGGCAGAAATGCCATGATCAGATATATAATCCACAGAAGGATGGTAAGTAAAATAAACTCCCATCTCTTCCTGAGACCGGCTATTGATTTTAATCCGTCAAAAATACCATCACCAAAGGAGTAGATCTTTCTGAAAAATGATTTCCCTGAGAGCTTTGGCCTGAGTCTGAAATAAAGGAATATGATAAGCCCCATAAGGCCTATTATAAGTACGTACAACAATATTGAGGAGCCTAAAAGAGATGACATCTTCCTATTGAGAGGCGAAACAATATTTTCTGAAAGAAAAGCACCGGTTGTAGTGCTCCCGGCAATAATTACAATTCCCAGAAGTAAAAGGACGGTTATCATATCAATGGTGCGTTCGACAATTACTGTACCAACAAGTTTGTCAAAAGGCACGTTCTCCTTTTTCCCCAGTGCTGCACATCGTGTTACCTCCCCGAGTCTCGGGAAAATGATATTTGCAAGGTAGCCCGTGAAGACAGAGTGGTAGGTATTTGAAAGAGAAGGATTGAAGCCCAGAGGTTCAATAAGCAGTATCCAGCGTCGAGACCTGATTATAATACCCAGGATGGAAACCAAAACAGCAGCAATGAGCCACCAGTAGTTTGCCTTTAAAAGCAAGGCTCCGAGTTTTCTGAAATCAATGCCTTTGAATGAAATCCACAGAAGGAGAAGGCTTATCGTCAGAAAAAGGATTACCCTGGCGGTTTTCTTCAGGCTTTGTTTCAAGGTCAGATAAGTTTATTGGTGGCCGTATCAGGGAAAATGATATTAGGCTTAAAACGTTTTGCCTCTTCAAAGTCCATTGAGGCATAAGCCATTATTATAACTGTATCACCAACTGATGTTCGTCTTGCCGCCGGACCATTAAGACATATCTCTCCCGAACCTCTTTCTCCTTTGATAACGTATGTTTCAAGCCTGTCACCATTATTGTGGTTTACCACCTGTACTTTTTCATTCTCAATAATATTGGCAGCGTCCATCAGATCTTCATCGATAGTAACACTTCCTATATAATTAAGATTTGCGCCGGTGACCGTCACATTATGAATTTTCGATTTTACTACTTCTACAAACATAGTACTGGCACATTCTGCCTGTTTAATTTATGCAAAGATATATAACCTTTTGGTTACCACAACCTGATCTCCATATTGTCAATTAGCCGGACATCACCGGCAAATAATGCAATACATTCAAAATAGCGTATATCCTTGCTTGATTCATCTTTTGATACAACAGGTTTAAGGGCAACATCGTCGACGATTTCATAATATTCCACTCTGAATCCCGGTATTTTTTCAATTGTGGAGATAACGAATTTTCTGATATTCTTTATTGAAGAGCGGGGGGCCATCTCAGAAGCCTCCAGTAATGCTCTGTAAATTATTCCGGCTTCTTTACGATGTTCAGGTAAAAGGCGTCTGTTACGGCTACTCATAGCAAGGCCATCATTCTCCCTTACAATAGGACAAGAGATAATCTGCAACCCTGGAAACTGTCGTCTTGCAAGTTCCTTAACAACAGCCAGTTGCTGAAAATCCTTTTGTCCGAAGAAAGCGTATTTCGGTTTAATAATATCAAACAATTTGCTTACAACCTGGGCTACTCCATTGAAATGACCAGGCCGGTGCGCACCTTCCATGACATTCCCTATATTTCCGAAGTCAAAGACACGAGTTTCGGGTTCTGGATATATCTCTGCTACTGAGGGAGCAAAAACAAAGTCATCTGGTCTCATGACATTATCAAGCAATTGCAGATCCTCGTCAAGATTTCTGGGATACTTTTTAAGGTCTTCGGGATCATTGAACTGGGTCGGATTAACGAATATGCTCACTGCTATGGTTGAACACCTCTTTACAGCAGATGACACCAGCGAGAGATGGCCTTCATGAAGGGCTCCCATTGTCGGAACAAATCCGGGAGACTTTATGCCTTTCTCTTTATAAAAGTCCCAAACCGTTTTTCTTGTGGTAAATACTTTCATTTTCTTTTGTTACTGAGGCAGACAAAACAGGATTCTCAAACGGAGCATCAGAAATTTCTTATTTCTGCAAAATAACAGCATTTTGTCAGTAACCTGCTAAACAAATGCTTGGAAAGTAATTGTATTTTTTTTATTATCTTTGCACTTTAATTATAAATAGGTACATCGGGAGGTTTTTAATGGAAAGCAAAAGGGTATTGTTTGTTTCACAGGAGATCATGCCCTACCTAGGTGAAACCAGGCTTTCAAAGATCAGCCGTGATTTGCCACAAGGCATTCAGGAGAGAGGTAAGGAGATCCGAACATTCATGCCCAGGTATGGTTCCATCAATGAAAGGAGGAACCAGCTTCATGAAGTAATCCGTTTGTCAGGAATGAATCTCATCATTGATGATACGGATCATCCTCTGATAATTAAGGTAGCCTCTATTCAGTCTGCACGTATGCAGGTATACTTCATTGACAATGAAGACTATTTTCAGCGCAAACATACTGTTGCCGATGCTTCCGGAAATGAGTACGAAGACAATGATGAACGTGCGATATTCTTTGCCAGGGGAGTAATTGAAACTGTGAGGAAACTGCGTTGGAGTCCTGACATTGTTCATTGTCACGGATGGCTTACATCACTTGTTCCTCTCTACCTTCGAAAGCTATACTCAGATGATCCTGTCTTTCATAAATTCAAAGCAATTTACTCAGTTTACAATAATGGGTTTAAATCGCCATTAAAGGTTGCACTGCATGATAAACTTGCCGCTGACGGAATTGAAAAGAGTGCCATTAAGACGATAAAGACCAAGGCTGATTTCCTGACCCTTACTAAGCTTGCAACAGAGTATTCAGATGGGGTTATTATCGGTTGTGATAAGATTGATAACGACGTTCGTAAATATTTGTCCGGAATAGATATTCCTTTGCTGGAATATCAGGGTGAAGATAATTACATTGATGCCTATAACAGTTTTTATGACAAACTTCTTCAATAGCAGAAAAGGCTGTTCAGATTTAAATATCCCGACCGGATTATCCAACATGTCTTCAATGCCCTGTTATACCTGCGTCTCTCATAGTATTTTTTTTAGTTTCATGGACCCTGATTCTGTTTTTTTAGTTATATCATTGCAGGGCAATAATTATAAATAATTGAAATTTTATGTGCGGAATTGTCGGATACATTGGATCGCGGCCAGCTAAAGAAATTGTTCTTAACGGACTGAAGAGACTGGAATACAGGGGTTATGACTCAGCTGGGATAGCAATTAATGATGGGAAAGAAACACATGTTTACAAGTGTGTGGGCAGGGTACGTGACCTTGAAGAAATGGTTAAGCCTGTTGAAATCAATAGCACTATGGCTATGGGGCATACACGATGGGCTACACACGGCGAACCAAATGAAATAAATGCTCACCCCCAGGTGTCATATAAGGGTAACTTTGTAGTTGTTCATAATGGTATTATTGAGAATTATGCGCGCATAAAACGGCATCTTGAAAGCCGTAATGTGACTTTTACAAGCCAGACTGACACTGAGGTTCTGGCAAACCTTATGGAGCATCTTTATCTTGAAGGAGATCTTTCAGCTGAACAGGCAATTATCATGGCTCTGAATAAGGTTG
>CAZGDJ010000125.1:0-8468 GCA_964524635.1 uncultured Rikenella sp.
TGTTTGTAGGCCCATACACCTAAACCTCCGTCTTTTGGCAGGCAGTAACCTCCCACACCCGGGCCGGGGAAGATCATATTACTATGTGTGGGTCTCAACTTAATAGCTTTAATGACCTTGATCAGATCAACGCCATTTCTTTCTGCATAGAGACTCCATTCATCCAGAAAAGCAAGAATTGTAGCTCTATAACTGTTCTCCACTATCTTGGCTGTCTCCGATTCAATAGGCCTGTCCATTACTGTAAGAGGATATTTTTCAGTGTTAAGCACCTCATTCAGGAATTTCACAACACGATTTCTGGCTTCCTCATTTATTCCGCTGCAGACGCGCCAGAAATCCCTGATGCTTGCCACATAGTTGCGGCCAGGCATGACTCTCTCATAACTATGAGCAAGGAGCGGATCTGTTTTTATACCACGTTTTTTAAATACCTTTTTCATTATCGGGTATGCAACCTGCTCAGTTGTACCAGGGGCAACAGTTGTCTCAATGAGAACTAAAGTGTCCGGCTTTATATGTTCCGCTATAACTGCCAGTGATGCTTCCAGAGCTGCCATATCAGTCTGACCTGACCGTACGTTACCCAGCTCCTCCTTGACATAATCACATTGTACATCAACCACAACAACATCAGCCAGCTTAAGAACATCATAAGAATAAGTCGCCATTAATGTCTTTTTTTCAAGGACACACCTTGCTATCATAGGATCAACCTCCGGATCTTCAGCTTTTACCGGTGAGATGCCCCTGTTAAGAAGAGGAATTTTCCAGAAGCTGCGTGTGCTGGGACGCTGCATCCCGATAACAAACTTTGATGGCCCGCCACTCTTTTCATCGACGGTGTCCGCAACAATTGCTGCCATAACGGCACCCACAAAGCCAACCCCCATCACCACTACTATCTCACGGTTCTTCTTTCTCTCCCCTTCAACTCGCTTTTTGATATTCTCATACTCAGTCTTGTAATCTTCCTGCTTCGGTAAAAGGAATTTTTCACCTGATGGACTTATTGAATAGAGCTCGCTCATATTGTTTTTCTCTTTATTATGTTCTGTTGTTAGGACTACTAAAGATTTCAAAATTAATTTAAATCTTTGGTTAATATTCAACTCCCGTTTCAGCTGCCGTAAAAACAGATACCTTTATCAGGCTTAAACTAATATCCATGAAAAGAATGCTCATCATTGTTCTGTCTTTATTTCTGGCAGGCATAATCAGCGTTACCGATGCGTGTACCACATTTATTTTAACAGGTAAATGCACCACAGACGGAAGACCCATACTTTATAAACACCGTGATACGGATACACCTGAAAACGCAGTGGTATTTTTCACTGATGGTAAATATAACTATATCGGGCTGGTTGACTCCAGAGACACCTGGGGAAAAGAGCTATGGGGAGGCTATAATGCTGCAGGTTTTGCAATAATCAACTCTGCTGCATACACCAATAATATCGGAGACACAACAAAAATGAAAGATAAAGAGGGAGAAGTGATGAAACTCGCTCTTCAGAGTTGTGCCACCCTGGCTGACTTTGAAAAACTGCTTGCAGACCTTCCAAAACCTCTTGGTGTAGATGCAAACTTCGGAGTAATAGACGCTTATGGCGGAGCAGCATATTACGAAACCGGCAATTATGGATTTAAAAAGATAGATGCCAACGACCCTGAAGTTGCGCCTTCTGGTTATCTGATCAGAACCAATTATTCTTTTACAGGAGCTACAGATAAGGGATTCGGATATATAAGATATGCCACTGCCAGTGAAGCATTAAACAAAGCTGCTGAGCTTAATAAACTTGAGCCTCGTTACCTTCTCAACAACATTTCAAGAAACCTGTATCACTCATTGACCAAAGTAAACCTGCATGACGAACTGCCTTTAAACAGTAAAGAGACTGATTTCAGGTATTTTGAGGATTTTATTCCGCGCTATTCATCTGCCTCGGTAATAATGATTGTGGGTGTTAAGAAAGGTGAGGATGTTTTGCGGACCATGATGTGGACCGTGGCAGGCTTTCCACTCACTGCAGTAGCTGTTCCGGTGTGGATCAGCGCAGGGAAAGAGCTTCCGGAAATAATAAGTATGAATGAAAATCTCCATGCTCCGTTGTGTGATGCTGCTCTGGCACTCAAACAACGGGCATTCCCCATAGAAAGAGGCTCAGGAAAGAAATATATTGACCTGTCTGTGCTTCTTAACCAGGAAAAGACCGGAATAATGCAGCTCCTGAAGCCGGTTGAGGATGAAATATTCAGAACGACAAATGCCTTGCTTGCCTCAATGCCTGTGGGCAGTCTCATGCCTGAAAAGCTGCGCGAGCACTATAAATGGCTTGACACATATATTGCCAAGGCATATAAAGAGTACTTCGGGGAAGAGATAAAATAGCTTTTGTTTCATCATGACAATTAGTATTTTTGTTCAAATACCTCTTCTGTAATTTGTACCAGCTTCTCCGAAAAAAATCACTTTCCAACGCAGATGCAGAGAGCCACAGCTCTGACATGAAGCGTGTATTGTCAGTAAGAGACCTTACCTTCTTTGGTATTGCTGCAATTATCGGCGGAGGCACATTCAGTGCAATAGGCAATGCCTGTTTTTCAGGAGGTCCGGGAGTAATTTTTTTATATGCCATTTGCGGTATAGCATGCGGTTTTACAGCCATGTGCTATGCCGAGTTTGCATCACGCGTACCTGTGTCAGGCAGCGCATATACTTATGCTTATGTGTCTTTCGGTGAGGTATTTGCGTGGATCATCGGATGGGCTTTACTGTTGGAATATTCAATAGGAAATATCTATATTGCCTTTTCGTGGAGCGGGTACTTCACTAATCTTGTTCCGGGTATCCCGGAATGGCTGACGACCAATTACAGATCAGCTCATCAGGCTTTCATGGCAAACCTGCCCGGAGAATCACTGACAGCGTGGCTAAACGCGCCAGAGATCGGAGGGTTGAAGATCATACTTGATCTGCCTGCATTACTTATCAATACTCTCATAACGATCCTTGTGTACGTCGGCACAAGCGAGTCACGAAACTTCAGCAACCTGATGGTTATTATCAAGCTGTCAATCATTGTACTTGTAATAGGAGTTGGTGCATTTTTTATTGATATTGACAACTGGACGCCAATGATGCCAAATGGTTTTAAAGGAGTGATGGCTGGTGTGTCAGCTGTCTTCTTTGCATATATCGGGTTTGATGCTGTCTCGACCCTGGCGGAAGAAAGTAAGAATCCTCAGAAAGACCTGCCCAGGTCAATGATATACTCGCTTGTGATATGCACCGTGCTCTATATTGTCCTCTCCCTGGTCATTACGGGAATGGCATCTTATAAGCTGCTGGGTGTAAGTGATCCACTGGCTGAGATCTTCAAGCTAAAAGGTGTAAAGTGGATGTTATTCATCGTCTCGGTGGCAGCCGTTATTGCCATGACCAGCGTTTTGCTCGTTTACCAGATGGGGCAGCCTCGTATCTGGATGAGCATGAGCAGGGATGGATTGCTGCCCAGAAAGTTCTCATCAATACACCCCAAGCACAAGACTCCGGGTTTCGCCACAATAATTACAGGCCTTGTTGTAGGGGTGCCGATACTTTTTACAGATGAGACTCTCGTTCTTGATTTCACCAGCATTGGAACCCTTTTTGCCTTTGTGCTTGTCTGCGGAGGCATATTATTGATACCCAGAAATTCACTCGCCAGGGAAAAGGGCAAGTTTAAAATGCCCTATGTCAATACCAAATGGATAATACCGGTAGTCACAGTTGTGAGCTTCATTCTTATTGGCATAATGAACCCTGATTCAATCTACAATGATCCGGAAAGCAGGCAGTTGAATTACCCAATGATAATATTCTACCTGTTCTGGATATTAATTGCTGTTCTCTGTTTTATAAAAAGCTTCTCCCTGATACCTGTGGTAGGCTTGCTCTCCTGCTGTTATCTTCTTACAGGTATGGGATGGACCAACTGGCTTATGTTTGCCGTTTGGATGGGTGTCGGGTTAGTGATATACTTTTCTTATGGGTACAGAAAAAGCAAGCTCGCACAAAAAAATCCGTAATAATACATTCATGAGCTTAACGATGGAAGAAAAAAACTGCCCGCGATAGTTTTAATACTTCCTCATGTCAGCAATCTCAGGAGATAATTTCAATTGCAGCAGAGAAAATCAGCGGAAGCTGTTGATATATTCCTCGAGCATTGTATAACCTGATTTTGCAACCAGATTACGGTCATCAGGGTTAGATGGATTAAGTCCTTTCATTTTCTCCCAGCTATCGGGCATTCCGTCTCTGTCAGTGTCAGCAGGAGCTTCAGTGGTTTTCAGTACCGGCCATCCTCCAACGGAGGAGGGAGTATCGATGATTCCTGATTTTGCACCGTAACTATCGCCATAAGAACATTGCCCGGAGATAGTTTCAAGGATTACTCTGGCATCAACGGGGTCCCGTTTTGGCAAAACAGCGCCGGCATTTTTCAGCACCAGTTTAAAGGCCTTTTTAGCCGGGTGGGTTTTAACAGGGGCAACTTCAGCGGGTATTTCAGCTCTTATTGCCTTTGAGGCAGCGAAGTCACCCTGTACACCCCCAGCCCAGTTATCACGGGTTATGTCTTTAAATCCGTCTACATAGTTACCCTTAATATACCAACTTCCAACTGTATCCCATGGTTCAACGATTCTTCCGCGTGCTGATTTTTTTGTAGCAGGGCCTGATTTATAATAGTTGTTTACCATGTTTTGCTGACCCATTTCCCCACCATAGGAGCTGTTAAAACCCCAGTTGAAGATCACATTGTTTCTGAAGTCAACAATCTCGGATTCGCGGGTATCAGGATGATATCTTGCACCGCAAAAACGCGGATTTCTGCTTGTATGGCACGCAAGCAGATTATGATGGAACGACGCACCCTGGCCTCCCCATATGCCGCCATAACCATGTTCTCCCTTGGGATGCCCTGCTGCGTAAAGACTTTCGGATATCAGGCACCACTGTAATGTAAGGTTAGTATCATCATAAAAAGATGCGGCTTCATCAACAGACCAGCTCATAGAGCAGTGGTCAATAATTATGTTTTTATGCCTGTTGCCTGACAAGGCATCCTGAGATGAGTCAGTGAGGTAAGTATTACCACATCTGAACCTGATATACCTGATGATGACATTATCTGCATCAACAGAGACATTATAGTCCCTGATGCATATGCCATCGCCGGGAGCTGTCTGACCTGCAATGGTCACATCTCCCTTTGAGATAGACAACTGGCGCTTAAGTTCTATTGTTCCTGACACGGCAAAGACAATAGTTCTCGGGCCGGTCTTATTCAGCGCCCAACGTAAGGATCCTTCAGGAGGTTTTGTTACCGAGTCAGCAAGTGTTGTGACAATATATACAGCCCCTCCTCTGCCGCCTGTAGTAAATCTCCCAAAGCCTTCAGCTCCCGGAAATGCAACCTGTTGAGAGTTACCCGCAAGCGGAATAAAGAAAAGTAAAAAGCATAGCTTCTTCATATTTGCCAAATCCTTAAAGTATTTTAATTGATGAGCGGTCCGCCTTGTTGCTAACTGAGATTTTAACCGGATCAACCGATCCTGCAGAATGGATGTTAATATTTTTTGATTTTTCTCCCCGGACATCTACACAGGTGTCAGCATTCCCGACAATGTCAAGTCCTTCAATACTAACGTTACAACTGTTTATAAACCGAAGGACCGGACCGGTTTTGGTAACAAGAACCAGACCTTTGAAAGAGATACCATCTGCATCAATACATGCCATACCTTTTTTTGCCTCAATAGTGACATTTTCAAATGAAATATTCTCGAGGTTCAATTCGGGTAGCCCCTGAAGGTATATTGCCTCCAATGCACCCTTGCATGTTAGGTTCTTTATTGTGATGTTCCTGAACTGTGGTGTCTCTTCTGTCACAGGCGGTATCTCCCCTGCAGTTGTCTCAATATTCTTCCCTTCTGCAAGCATCTCCGGTACGGATAGTCCTCCGTAATACATATTGAATGAAATAGCCTGGGCAGGTATGTTAATCATGTCAATATCTGTAAAATAGACATTTTCTACGATGCCACCCCTGCCACGTGTTGTTTTAAACCGAAGACCTACATCAGTCCCTATGAAAGTGCAGCCCCTGACCGACATATTTTTCACACCGCCGGACATCTCACTGCCGATGGTGACCCCCCCATGTCCATGATAGACAATGCAGTCTCTTATAATGAGGTTTTCTGTTGGTCTTGCTCTCTTTCTTCCGTCAGCGTCTTTTCCTGATTTTATGCAGATTGCATCATCGCCAACATCAAAATTACAGTGATAGACAACCGCATTTCTGCATGACTCAATGTCAATTCCATCACCATTCTGTGAGTACCAGGGATTCCTCACAGTGACGTTTCTGATAGTAACATCTTCACACATAAGAGGATGGAGGCACCAGGCAGGAGAATTCTGGAAAACAGTGCCGTCAAGAAGAACCTTTTTACAATTCACCAGGCTGACCATTACAGGACGCAAAAAGTCTCTTATTTCCAGGTATTGTTCCACCGAAGTAAAATTTCTGGGCACGTTCATTTCACTTATTTCCAGTGCTTTCTTATAAGACTCTGATGGGAACCATTGTTTTCCATCATCACTTACAACTCCTCCGGAACTTGTTAGTTCATTCCATTGTATTTCCGTGAGCTTGTCTTTCTTTACATGTCTCCAGACATCACCCGAGCCATCAAAAACGCCCTTTCCTGTAAAGGCAATATTTTCAAGATCCTTGCCATAAACAGGTGACATGCAACGGTATGTGTTATATCCCTCAAAACTTGTTTCTATTACCGGATAGAGGTCTTTGTCAGTGCTGAAGATGACTAACGCACCTTCTTCAGTATGAATGTTGATATTGCTTTTAAGGATAATGGGGCCGGTAAGCCATATACCCCTTGGGATAACAACGCTTCCTCCGCCTTTCTGAGCAACTGCTTCAATTGCGTCATTAATAGCTTTGGTATTTATTGTCTGGCCGTCATTTACCGCTCCGAAATCAGTAATGAATACCTTGTATTCAGGAAATACCGGTTCGACAACGGTGGACATATTAAACTCCAGATCGTCATACAGGGATGAATCAGATAATATAACCTTCTCATTTCCCTTGCATGAAAGAAGTGAGAAGGCAACTATCAGCAATGCAAAACTTGTTTGACATCTTTTGAACATGGACTTACGAATTTCAGACATTGTTTATTTTCCCCTTTTATTTGCTTGTATATCCGGTTCGGCTGCCTTAAGTTTCTTCATCTCCCGGAACACCAGGTTAGCCACGGCTTTTGCCCCGGCAGGCTGAAAATGAGTATTATCCTTGCTCCCCGAAGGATATGCCACATAACGGCCTGAGTCAATATTCATGAAGTAACTAAATGTCGAATACTCCTGCCCCTTCTTGCTGAAGAATGCCATACTCAATTCTCCGAGATCAATCAGACAGACATTTAACTCTTTAGCTACTGACCGCATAGCTTCGGGATAATCGCCATGAGTATTTTTAAGTTTGCCATCTTCCCATGGATAATTCCTGGCCACAGGAGTGATAAGTATCGGTATCGCTCCCTTCTGTCTCGACTGGTTAATATAAAGCCTCAGGAATTCTTTGTAACCTGGCAGCCCTGTATAACGTTCACCTTTTGCAACCGAAGCGTCATTATGGCCAAACTGGATCATAACAATATCACCTGGTTGCAGCAATTGATATATTTCAGACCATCGTCCTTCCTCAAAGAAAGAACGTGTGCTGCGGCCTCCTTTAGCCCTGTCTTCAACTATAACACTATCAGTTTTTATTAATTGCCTTACCTGTTGAAGAGAATCAGATGCCATGAAAGACTGAAACACCTGGCCCCATCCTGTCATAGGAAACTTTTTTGTCTGATAATCTGCTTCAAGTGAGTAGTCAGCGACAGTTGAATCACCCATCAGCCATACCCTGGTAATTTTCTTTTTTCTTTTACTTTTACTGCTTTCATCCGGTTGAAGGTTAGCAAAGCCTGAGGAAATGGCAATTACAATTAATGCTATCAGAATCTTACTGTATTTCATTATGTTATTCTTTTTTACTTACTCTAAACCAGTCAATGTCTGCACTTCCGCTATCATTGATAAAACCGTCACGAAGGGCAAAAAAGCCAATCTTAGCACCAATCCACGCCCCGGGCGTTGCCCTGAAGCTCTCTCCCATAACTGTGAATCTATCACCATCAGTACTATAACTAAAATTGCACAGGCCTTCTTTTTCGACTCTAATCCGAAAAAATATCTGGGTCTGTTCTATCTCTTTTACTTCAGTTATTTCCTCGGGTGATCCCTTATCAGCCTCAAGGCATCTGACAACCCTTACAAAAGTTTTCCCTTCTGATCTCACCACAGAAATATATTGATAATCACGACCCATAACCAC
>CAZGDJ010000126.1:0-8455 GCA_964524635.1 uncultured Rikenella sp.
CTTTTGTCTTTACCTGCGGCTCAATTACAGCAACTACCGGTACTACCGGTACAACCGGCACAGGTACTCCCTTGTAGGGAGTAATAATAATCATATAATCCTCAGGTGGATTAATTCCACAGACCTCTTTTCAGGCGGGAGGTTGAACTATTAAGGTAAAAAGACTTATGAATAACAATAGAATATATGAAGGTTTTGAAATTTGGCGGCACATCTGTAGGGAATGCCGAAAGCATAGAAAAAGTAATTGAAATAATTAAATTACAGGATGAGCAGTCCGTTGTGGTTTTCTCGGCTTTATCCGGTGTCACCAATTTACTGGTAGAGTGTCTGGACCTTGCCATAAGAAAGGATAGAAACTATTCACTTGTCGTTAAGAATATCAGAACTAAACATGATGTAATTATAGATCAGTTAGTTAGTCGGGAGAAAGCGCATTTGCTTAGTCAAAAGATTGCTGAAATGACTGATGAGTTGAATAATACCCTGGAAGGAATATCTTATGTCGGTGAAAAAACTTCCCGCACTTCAGATCTTGTCCTTGGATTTGGTGAGATGCTCTCAATAGAGCTTTTGAGGGCCATACTTGAGGACAGAATCCCCGACATTGTTCAAATAGATGCCCGTGACCTGATTTTTACCAGGTTTGTTAACGGATCTGAGAGACTGGAACCTGGTGCAACAGAAAATGCAATAAGGAAAAAGCTTTCAGGTTTAAAAGGCACTATTATAACATCAGGTTATATTGCTATGTCAGTGAAGGGATATCCATCAACACTTGGAAGGGGCGGCTCAGACTATTCTGCTGCCCTTATTGCAGCCGCTTTAAATGTTTCTATTCTTGAAATATGGAGTGACGTGAGCGGGATATTTTCTGCAAACCCATCCAAAACAGAAGATGCTCACCCTATTCCTGAACTTTCTTATGCAGAAGCCCTTGAACTAAGTCACTTCGGTGCAAAGATTATTTATCCGCCGGCAATTCAGCCTCTTGTTAAAAAGAGGATTCCAATAGCAGTGAAGAACACTTTCGCCCTTAATGATCATGGCACAATGATCGTGGAGAATGCAAAAGTGAACGGGACCGTAGTAAAGGCTATTTCTTCAATTGATGATGTATGCCTGGTATCCCTTACAGGCAGTGGTATGATTGGAGTTGTCGGTACGGCTGCAAGAATGTTTAGTGCTCTCGCACGAGATAATATCAGCGTAATTCTTATTACGCAGGCCTCATCTGAGCAGTCAATATGCATTGCCATAGAAAGTATTGTGGGGGAGAAAGCCTGTGAGTTGCTGAATAATGAGTTTGAATATGAGATTGAGTCAGGAAGGGTCAAACCGGCAGTGCTCGAGAAAGAATATTCGATTATGGCTCTTGTGGGTGAAGGAATGAAATACTCAGTTGGCATTTGCGGACAGGCATTCTCTGCACTGGGACGAAATGGAGTCAATATACATGCCATCGCCCAGGGCTCTTCAGAACTCAATATCTCTGCCGTCATTAAGAGCAGCGACTGCAACAAGGCAATAAATGCTCTGCATCAGGAGTTTTTTCATTCCGTAAATAAAATCATAAACCTGTTTGTGACAGGGACTGGTAAGGTTGGCTCAGCTTTCATCGACCAGATATTGTCTCAATCACAATTCTTTGAACAGAATTACCAGATTGAATTCAGAATTGTCGGATTGGCTAATTCGAGGAAAATGATGTTCAAAAAGGAGGGTATCAGGGATGCCGGCTGGAAAAACAGCCTGCTTGCCAGTGAAAGAGTAACAAATATTAAACAGTTCACAGATGAAATGTTTAGTCTTAACCTCACGAATTCAATCTTTGTTGACAATACGGCCAATGAAAAGATTGCCGGATTCTATGAAAGCATTCTTTCAAAGAGCATATCAATTGTGACCTGCAATAAGATTGCGGCATCTTCGTCATATGATTATTATTCAGCGCTTAAAAAGATGGCTATACGAAGAAGGGTTCATTTCAGATTTGAGAGTAATGTGGGGGCTGGCCTGCCAATAATTCAGACAATAAGTAACCTAATAAAAACTGGAGACCAGGTAAATCAGATTGAAGCTGTTGTCTCAGGTAGTCTGAATTATATCTTCAATAACTTCTGTGATGGAATGAAGTTCAGTGACGCAGTGCTTAAGGCCATGCATGAGGGTTATACTGAACCCAATCCTCTTGTTGATCTGCGTGGGCTTGATGTGTCACGAAAGCTTCTTATACTTGTCAGGGAGGCAGGTATGAGACTTGAAGCCTCAGATATTGTTTTCAATGAATACCTTCCTCAGTCTCTGCCTGACACATATGATCCTGACAGGTTTCCGGAGACTTTACAAGCCTATGATACATACTTCGAGAACCTGAGAACGAAAATCAAGGCTTTTAACCGGAAGTTGAGAATTGTTGCCCGTTTTGAAAGCGGGAAAGCAGAAGTGATGCTTAAAGAGGTAGATCAGTCTCACCCCTTCTATAACCTTGAGGGAAATGATAATGTTGTCTCAATCATTTCGAAGCGTTATCTTGTCAGGCCATTGGTTATCAAAGGCGCCGGTGCCGGTGCTGATGTCACTGCATCGGGTGTTTTTTCAGATATCCTGTCAATAATAAATAGCTGATTACATGAACAAAAAAGTAAGAGTTAAGTCTCCTGCCACCGTATCAAATCTTAATTGTGGATTTGATGTACTCGGACTTGCATTAGAGAAACCATTTGATATCATCGAGTTGGAATTGACGGATACAGGATCAGTGGAAATATGTGAGATTATAGGTTGTCAGAACCTTAGCCTTGATCCTCAGAAAAATGTTGTTGGCGTTGTACTCAGTTCTATACTCCGTAACACAGGTTTAAAGAAAGGTTTCAGTGTAAGAATTGAAAAGGGAATAAACCCGGGCAGTGGTATCGGATCAAGTGCAGCCAGTTCAGCAGGTGCAGCTTTCGCTGCCAATATGCTGCTGGGTAAAAGATTCTCGGACACTGAAATGGTAGCTTTTGCAATGGAGGGGGAAAAGCTGGCTTCAGGATCAGCCCATGCTGACAATGTTGCTCCGGCAGTCATGGGTGGTATTACTCTTGTCCGTAGTTATGAGCCTCTTGAGATTGTTAGAATCAATATACCCTCAGAGCTTTATTGCGTAATTATCCACCCCGATCTGGAAGTAAAAACATCCGAAGCCCGTAATATTCTGGATAAAGAGGTGCCCCTCAAAACGGCAGTGAGGCAATGGGGCAACGTTGGCGGACTCATCGCAGGACTATATAGCGAGGATTATGATTTAATAAGCCATTCACTTACAGATTATATTGCAGAACCGAAACGTTCAGCGTTCATTCCGTATTTCTTTGATCTGAAAGCCACAGCAATGGATAACGGAGCTCTTGGTGCAGGCATATCTGGCTCCGGGCCATCAATATTTGCACTTTGCAGGGGTGAAGCTTGTGCAGTTAAAGTACATGATAAACTAACATCATTCATGAAGTCAGTTAAAATAGGTTTTAAGGCTTATGTATCTCCTGTCAGCAGGGAAGGAGCTACCATATTGTAACAGAAAGTAAGAGCTTATCAATAATGAAATATTTCAATATTAAAAATCCATCAGAAACTGTCACATTCAGAGAAGCCTTATGCCGTGGCATTTCCTCAGATATGGGCCTGTTCATGCCAGCTGAGATACCGGCTCTGAGCAATGATTTTTTTACAAGGCTGCCAGGTATGAGCCTTCCGCAGATAGCTTTTGAGGTAGGCTCCCGATATATCGGAAATGAAATACCTCAGAACGATCTGGAGATAATCTGTGAGGAGGCCTTTAATTTTCCTGTCGTTGTTAAGCTGCTGAGTGAACGGAAATATGTGCTTGAACTCTTTCATGGCCCTACCGCAGCCTTCAAAGATTTCGGTGCAAGGTTTATGTCACATTGTTTCAGGTACTTCTCATCTTCGGATGATCGGAAGACTGTTGTGTTGGTTGCCACCTCCGGTGATACAGGCGGTGCTATAGCTAATAGTTTTTTGGGAATTGATAACATTGATGTCATAATACTGTACCCTTCGGGAAAGGTCAGTGAATTACAGGAGAAACAGCTTACAACTCTTGGACAGAATATAACTGCACTTGAGATTGAAGGCACATTTGACGATTGCCAGGCAATGGTGAAAAAGGCATTCACAAGTATAAATGCCAAAGATAAAGTGCGCCTTACCTCAGCCAATTCAATTAATATAGCAAGGCTAATCCCGCAAAGTTTTTACTATTATTATGCTGTTGGTCAGATTAAGGGATCAACTCCGGTAATATCAGTACCAAGTGGTAATTTCGGGAACATTACAGGTGCCATGCTGGCATGGAAGAGCGGTTTGCCGGTTGAGTGCTTTATTGCGGCAACGAACATAAACAAGGTTGTTCCTGATTATATTGATACAGGTTCCTATAATCCCCGAAAGTCAATTCTTACAATAGCCAATGCGATGGATGTCGGTAACCCGAGCAACTTTGACCGTATGCTGGGAATATTTGACAATGATTGGGCTAAGGTTTCATCAAAGGTGACAGGGTATTGGTGCAATGATGATGAAATCAGGGAACATATAAGCCGTGAATTCCTTAGTTCAGGATATATTTTAGATCCTCATGGAGCTGTAGCAAGTAAAGGTTTGGACAAGTATCTTGCGGATCATATTTCATCTTCAGGAATCTTTGTTGAAACCGCACATCCGGCAAAGTTTCTTGATATAGTTCACCCGATAATTAAGAAAAGCATTCCATTACCTTGCAGTCTGGAAGGATATCAGAAAAAAGAAAAGCATAGTATCAGGATGAATAACGAATTTCCTGCACTTCGTGATTATCTGGCTAACCGCTACGGAATTCATTAATCCTTAACCGGCTGGAGAAGACGCTCATTTATTGATGACATTCATTTCATCCAGGATTTGTTTCCTGAATAATCTGCCTACAGGTAAGGTTTTAATCACGGCACCCTGTTCTATTTCCAGATGGTTTCCATTGACCATCCTTATAAGCTTTTTATTAACGACAAATGATTTATGAATTCTGGTAAAGAAACCATGAGGTAACTTGCTTTCGAATCCTTTCAAAGTGAAGTACAAAGTGTACTTCTTATCGATAGTGTTAACGTTAATATTGTTTTTAAGAGCTTCTATATATGTGATTTCTTCTACGTTTAGCCTTGTAAGAGTTGAATTATCCTTAATGAACAGTACTATCTCTTCTGAATTGCTGGTTTCCTTTCTGGAGTTGATGGTTAATGTTTTATCGACAGCTTTGCAGAATCTTGGGAATGATACTGGCTTGATGAGATAATCAACACAATTATGATCAAATGCTTTCAATGCATCTTTCCCATCTGATGAAATAGCAATTATGTACGGTGGGCATCTAAGGTTATTGAATATTTCAATGTTTTCTATCCCTGTCATTTCAATATCAATAAATGCAAGGTCGATATTTTGATTTCTTGCCAGGTGCTCCACGGCTGACGCCGGATCGTTGTAGATACCGATAAGATTCAGTGAGCTGCATCTTGCAACAAAATTGCCAGGCAGACTGCCATCACTAATATCACCGACAATTATGCAATTCATAATGAATGCAAATTCTTAGAATATTCAAAGTTGGTATCTGAAGATGAAATTCTGATGAACATTCAAATTTTTCTGAGGATATTGACTTTTTATGCGCTTTGACCTTGATAAATCAGAAAGAAATATCTTAGAATCGTACTTAGACGACAAATTTTTGTCCTTTAAAAGTTTCCGTTTGTCAAAATCAGCATTTCTTGATTTCTCTGAATCGATGGCCATATAATACTCATATAATCAATGTGATATATTATTTTTTATTCTGCAATTCAATTCCTTCTTATTATTTCCCGGTAAATTTCAACCCTAAATTGACGAACAGCCATTTTCCTCCCGTCAGTTGGCAATAACTGTAAATGAACCCTTGTTTTTTTTTGATCAAGAGTTTTTTGGGAAGCCGCAAATCACCACTACTGGGGCTCTAACGGCTTGTGAGGTGTTTATTCATATTTTACTTTTACAATAGTTAATTAATCAAATTTCAGTGAAGACGTTTTTCAGGATATCATCAGCAGAAACAGGCGAGGTTTTATTAAAGCGCAGAAAGATTGCAAAAGCGTTACGGTGGTGGCTGCGTGAAAACGAGATAGTCTTTGAATACACTTTTACATGTATTAGAATACCAAGACCCAATTACAATTAATTATAAGCAATGAATACAGCAGTTATTGAAGACAATTTAAAAGTCATAGGGGATCAGACCCTTAACCCAATTAATCAGACGAATTTCTCTTTCACCGAGGAGACTCCGTCACAGGTTTTTGGAGAACTGGCAAATGAGGTACGTGAAGACTTATTCACATACCTTGAAAGTCTGGGTCTTGTTAAAGAATCAGGAATGCTTGTTCTTCCTTCCAACAGGCACTTCTTTTATAATGCTGAAGATCTGGAGGGAGTGGAGACAGTAGTTAATCTCAAGCAGCTTAATCATGTCAGATCGATGAGGGACTTTCTGAGCACCCTGGCTAAAATTCTTCCTCTCGAAAGCAATTTTGTAGGATGTTTTATTGATAACAAGTCCCAGAATGGTTTCTCTGACAAATACGGCAATTTGCCACATCACCTCTCTGCCAAGGCAGAAGCATATGAGAATGGCATAGAATCAAAAATACCTTTTATAAACAGAATGTATAGCTACATAGATTCCAGGACAAACTGGTACCTGACAAGAAAGAAGGTTTCAAGTCTTCTTGAGGGATGTGGCTTAAGAATTGTTGGTATGAGAGAGCTTAATGGTCTGACATATTTCTGCACACAGAAGATAAAATCTGCAGCATAACAACTGTGATCCGAGACCTGTATGCCCGGTAAACAAAAGGAAAAGGGTACGCAAGTCGGTTAATTTGCACTTTCATTTTCAAATTTATTTGTCTCTTGTTTTTTTAGCAAACAAACCAGTTGCGAAAAGGGTGAGCCCCTGATGAAAATCAGGGGCTCACTGTCATTTTCACCAGCTGCTAAAATCTGTTTATCTTTAGTTGGCTTTTAAGATAGATTTACCCAAGCTTAGAAGTATTGTGTGAATTTATGAACATGCACGACGTTAAGGAAATCATTGTTTTACAAGTATACCTGGATGGGGATACCCTTGAATTAAAGAATCACACTTACCCGATATTATTAGCTATTGGAATAGAAAATTAATTGATTTAGTGGAGTTTTGCAGTGTATACTCTGAGTCAATGATTGTCTGAGTTTCATAGAACTCATGCATTATCACAATCTGACAGAAGACCTTTTGGTGAGTTTTCAGCAATTGCAGAATCTCTGTCGAAGCTATTTGTTTATCAGCTTGAATAGAATCTGGATCCGGGGCAATTTTCCTGATTTCTTTGTTTCTCCTGTCATCTATCCTCCATTGCTTCCAGTCTGATTCAATTATGTACTTTCTGGAATTTGGATCCCATCCCTGCTTAAAGGCAGATGGCTGATGTATATAAATTTTAGGACTATCATCAAAACTGAATACCAGGCACTGAACCCGGTATTCCTTTTCTATTTTTTTGTTGAGCAATATTTGCCCAACAATCTGGTCGTAGGGACTAGTTGTTTTCTGTTTTATATCAACCGGTATATTACGAAGTACTCTTAGTGTCTCACCACCTGTCTTTGAGGTAACGTATGCCATCCTGAATGTTTTGTCGTACATCTCGCCTGATTGTGCCTTCCATTGACCGTATGCCTGGCTGCATAACTGTATAGCCGCAAAGAGAACCATCACTTTTTTCATATTGCCTGAGAATTAATTTTCGATGACAAAATAATTGTGAAATATTGTCATTTATGTGCAATTATACAGTTATTATAACGCTGATTTTGCCTGAAAGTTACATTTTCCTTGAAAACAATTGCTGACAGGATCGACTTCGTCGGACCCTTTCATCCTGAGGAGTGCGACCGTAAAGTCCCGACATAGTATGTCTGGATAGGGAGCAGCCAGTTCATGTTTTTGAATTATCAGGTATTTTATAAATATGTTCAGCTCTTTCAATTATAAGATCATGGTATGATTTTTTCATATTGTAGGGGAGAAAACTTATGTCGATAAATTTGAGCCAATTTTCAATTGATATATAAAACTTGTGGAATAAGTTTTCAATGGCCTTATTATCAACATGTAATCTACTCATTGCTTCTACAAAGTCCTTCTTCTTAAGCTTTTTCTTTTTACCGTTTAAAGTCAGAGCCAGTTCTTCTTCGTCACCTTTTACCACAAGACAGGAAGCAACCATATCATAAGCCGGGGACAAAACATATCCCAAATCCGGATTATCGATAAGAGAAAAATTCTTTAAATGCATATCTGCATTTCCTGTCAGGAACGAGAATAGAACCTGCTCGA
>CAZGDJ010000127.1:0-8356 GCA_964524635.1 uncultured Rikenella sp.
CTATGCGCACACGGGGTCCCCATATTCCAAAACCTGAGGATACTATTGCTTGCGAGTTGCCAAACCTGCCATATCCATGACTTATTTTAAACATTGATCTTGTAATAAGAGTCAGTGGCCACATCTGACCATCATGTGTATGTCCTGACAGCTGGAGGTCAACACCTGAACCTGCAAGCTTGCTCAGTTCAGATGGCTGATGATCAAGAAGTATCACTGGCAATAACGTATCTGTTTTCTCAACAAGATCCTTTATCCCTGCTCTCCCGTTACCGAAGGTTTGATTTGCGCTCATGTCAAGCCTGCCAATTATCTGTATGCCATTGTCAAGTCTTATCACTTCATCCTTAATGACATTTATTCCTTTGCTTTCAATATACGGTACTGTTTTGTTCAGGTCTCCTATAAACTCATGGTTGCCTGTAATGGCATAATTTCCCAGCCTCAGATTAGGAAGAGACAGGTGTGACAAAAGATCGCCACGCAGTACAGGCGCAATACTTCCGTCAATGACATCTCCGAGGAAGAGAACGAGGTCCGGTCTTTCGTTTTTTATCATCTCTGACAGGTGCCGCATACTGCGTTTTCTTATAATGCTTCCAAGGTGGATGTCTGAGATTGCGACAATGCGTACCTCATTCCGGTCGTCGGTAAACTTCTTTTCAATATTAATGTCATATTGTTTTGCAACGGGGCTGACTGCTGTAACAAATCCTGCTAAAATAAGAAGGACAGTAATTCCGGAGATCGAAATAAAGAGCCAGAATTTGATTCCTGGCAATACCTTATCCGGTATAAGATGGAACGGCTTTTCTGCAAGAAGTAAAATATCCGAAGTCAGCCACATGAGGAACGCATAAAGCATAAATGCCATCCAGAATCCTCCGATAATATTCAGGATATCAGTCACGACGTTGGTGCATGCATATTCAAGAAATTTCCCGACTACAAATGTGGAAGCAAGTACTATAAAGATGACTTTATAAATAGTGATATCATGTCCTGCCCCTTTAAGGGCATGTAGGCCTTTGATATATATATACAGGTTGGCCAGGATATAGATCGAAAGAACTATTATCAGGAATATAGCCATTTTTTTACCGTTATTTATTGCCACTTCAGGTCTGTAAATTTTCGTTTTCCACCTATGTAATACTCAAAAACTACCGATTTGTTCATCATTGTAGCAGGTGGTTCGTAAATTTCACAAACGGGAGACAGGCTTCTATGTATTTTGATTTTGTAACGTGTCTTTCGAAAATCACGATGTGCTCTTATTACAGCTTTAAAGGATCCGTAACCTGACCTGAACAATAACCTTATGGCTGCAATGCCATCAAGCACCTCTCTTATTAGCAATGTTGTACTTACCTTTCTTTCCGGCAAATTCTTTGCAAGCATCATAAGACTGTTTCTGAAGTTGTAGTATGTTTTCTGGGGAGAATCATATTTCAGTGTTCCTCCACCTACATGCCAAACTGTCGTGTCAGGGACATAATATATTATATATCCGGCATTTTGAATTCTCCAGCACAGATCAATTTCTTCCATGTGGGCGAAGAATGTTTCATCAAATCCGTTGCACTGGTAGTAAGTATCAGCCCTTACTGCCATACATGCTCCGGAGGCCCAGAATATTTCACGTGAATCATTATACTGGCCTTTATCATTCTCAATAGTATCGAACAAACGGCCACGACAGAATGGATAACCATATTTATCTATATAACCTCCTGCAGCGCCGGCATGCTCAAACCTTGAAGGTTCTTCATATGACATTATTCTGGGCTGACAAGCACCTATCCTTGGATGCATTTCCATAAACGTAATAAGTGCCTCAGACCATCCTTTTTGCACACTTACGTCAGTGTTGAGCAGGATATAGAATTCTGCTTTTATGTAAGCCAGCGCCCTGTTATACCCTCCTGCAAAACCATAGTTGCTGTCAAGCCTTATTACCCGCAAATCAGGGTAATGTGCTGTCAACCACTCTACTGAATCATCTTCTGATCCATTGTCAGCAACAATTACCTCGATCTCAGGAGACACTGTATTGGCTATGACATCCGGGAGGAATTTCTCAAGAAAAGCTTTGCCATTCCAGTTTAGAATTACAACTGCAGTCTTAACCATTTTTATTCACTCTTTTATGTTTCCACCTTCTGTGAGACCATAGCCAGAATTCTGGCTGTGCTTTAATAACCTCTTCAAGCTTATGTACATGTTTCTCTGTGACAGATCCGGGTTGCTCATCTGCAGGATTTTCTGCCAGCAGAGTTACCTCAACTTCGTAATAACCCCTTTTAACTTTTATTATATGAACAAAGATAACAGGCATGTTAAACATAACTGCTATTTTTTCTGTTCCCAGGAAGAAACTTGTGTCCTGATTCAGGAATTGTGTCCAATAAGAGTGATCCCTGGGAGTAGGAGTCTGGTCTGCAATAAACGCTGTGATTGTCTGCTTTTTCTCCTTCCGGTGTCTGACTATCTCCCTCAGTACGCTTTCCATTGGTGCCGGAACAACTCCGAACTTTGACCTTAAATGCAGCATAAGATTGTCAAAGTACTTGTTTTTGAGCGGTTTATAAACCGTCATAGCTGTAAATGGTGAGAACAATGGCATTGAAGAAAGCCATTCCCAGTTGTTATAATGACTGCAAACAGCAACAACATCACGACCTTCACTATAAAAGCGGTTAATAAGAGTCATATCCCTGAACCTGAACCTTCGGGAAATCTGTTTTGCATTCATATGAAGCACCTTCAGTGATTCAATAAAAAGATCAGCCAGATGTCTGTAAAAACGTCTGGCTATAATTTTCAGTTCAGCATCCTCTTTCTCCGGGAAAGAATTGCGAAGGTTCTTTTCGACTATATTCCGGCGGTAAGACGGGAAGTAATACAGAATGAGAAAGAGAAAATCAGAAAAGAGATACAACACTCTTAACGGAAGGAGTGTTATAAGCCATGTAGCGACGAAAAAGATATAATATGCAATTTTTTTCATCATTCAATGTCTTCGGTCAGTTCCCCATTCATGCTGCCATCTTCGCGAATGGTTGTGAGTCTGACTTTTCGTATAGTGCCTGAAAGGCCTTTCTTATATGTCACTACCGTACGGATGTAATTTTCCGTAAACCCTGCAATATTCCCCGCACTGTTCTTCTTTTCAAATAGTACATAATATGTTTTTCCTGAGGCATTTCGCATGAACAATATACGGCGACTTTCGGAAAGCTTTATTAATTTTTTACTGCGTCTTTCTTTATCAGATGATTTTATTATGCCTTCCATTCCGGCTGCAGGTGTTCCGGGTCTGGGAGAGAACGAGAAGACATGCAGATATGTAAGAGGTAAACTCTCCAGGAAATGCAACGAATCCTCAAAGTCATCATCAGTCTCACCAGGGAAGCCAACAATGACGTCAGCTCCGATAGATGCATGGGGTATCAGTTCTCTGATCTTCATAACCCTGTTGCTGAATACTTCACGTTTATATCGTCGCCGCATGAGACCAAGTATAGTATCATTTCCACTTTGCAAGGGCATGTGCACATGCGGCATAAGGGCAGGTTTCGATGCAATAAGATCTATTATTTTGTCAGTGAGGAGATTAGGTTCAATGGACGAAAGCCTTAGCCTGTTAAGTTCCTTTATGTCTGTCAGGGCGATTAGGAGGTCCTCGAGTGACTCGCCGGTGCTCTTGCCGAAGTCTCCGACATTGACACCTGTCAGCACAATCTCTTTAACACCTGCCTCGACTATTGTTTTGGCTTCCTTAACAATTTCTGAAACAAAGGGGTTACGGCTGTTACCCCGGGCCAGTGGCACGGTACAGTAAGAACAATGATAATCGCAGCCGTCCTGGACTTTCAGAAACGATCTTGTCCTGTCACCTGCGGACCATGAAGTCATAAAGCCAGAACTATCAACAGTTTCGCAGGAATGAACCTGCGGAGCCACTTTCTTTTCCAGTGATCCGACGTATAAGGCTATATCGAATTTCTCGTTTGTGCCAAGAACAAGATCGACTCCATCTATTGCAGCTGCTTCATCAGGTCTCATCTGGGCATAACATCCGACAACAGCGATGAAGGCATCAGGATTGTTGTTTATTATTTTACGTATTGTCTGACGGCACTTACGGTCAGCGGTATCAGTGACACTGCATGTGTTAATGACGAAAATATCGGCATGACTTTCAGGTGATACTCTGTCATAAATGTCAGAAGGGAACGATCTGGCCATCGTTGAGCTTTCGGCAAAATTTAATTTGCATCCCAGTGTATGAAACGCGACTCTCTTCTTCAAATCGTACCAATAACAGATCCGGATGCAAAAGTAATCTAAAAAAACAAGCTATAGCAGTCTGCTCGCCAGTTCAGCCATAAAGCTTCTTTCTCCCTTTACCAGGTGCACATGGGCAAAAATATCCTGACCTTTCATCTTGTCTGAAAGATAACTAAGGCCATTGGATCCTGCATCGAGGTAAGGAGAGTCTATCTGCTCAATATCTCCGGTGAATACCATTTTTGTCCCCTCTCCCGCACGGGTTATAATCGTCTTCACTTCATGAGGGGTAAGGTTCTGCGCTTCGTCGACAATAAAAAAGATGTTTGAAAGGCTTCGGCCTCTGATATATGCAAGTGGAGTTATAACCAGTTTTTCGTCCTTTACCATATCATTGATACGTATGAATTCGGGGCTTTGAGAGCTGAACCGGTGCTTGATAACGGTCAGGTTATCGTAGAGGGGCTGCATATACGGATCCATCTTTTCCTTCACGTCTCCCGGAAGAAAACCCAGGTCACGGTTAGCAAGAGGCACTATTGGCCGCGCCAGAAATATCTGTTTGTAGCGTTTATGCTGATGCAGTGCTGCTGCCAGCGCCAGAAGGGTTTTGCCAGTGCCGGCTTTTCCGGTTAGAGATACTAGCTGAATATCAGGATTACACAAAGCATCAAGAGCAAATGTTTGTTCGGCGTTACGAGGCTCAATTCCATATGTTGTCTGTTTGAGAACCCTGACAATCATCTGTGATACAGGATTGTAATGAGCTAAAGCACTTGAGCCGCTGTTACGAAGAATGTAAAATCTATGACCGGGTTCCTGCTCCTTCATCTTGAAGTCCTTGGTGGGCACTCCGTCAGTCATCTCATATAACTTATTTATAAGTTCATGATTGACATTCTCGATAGTCCTGATACCTTCATAAAGCTCATCAAGGTTGGCCACCTTGTCATTCTGGTAGTCTTCGGCTCTGACCCCCAGTGACTTAGCCTTCATCCTGAGATTTATGTCTTTCGTGATAAGAACCACCACCTTGTCCCGGTGTTGCTGCGTAACGTAGTCAGCAATGGCAAGGATACGGTGATCTGGAGTCCTTTCAGGAAAAGACTCATTAACGCGATCTGAAAACTGTTTTCCGGTTTCTATATGTAAAGTTCCGAGCTTGCCTCCGAGAGGTATGCTTCCTGTAAGTAAAAGATCACCTGATATCTTGTCAAGTTCACGTGTGAACTCCCGGGCATTGAAGTTTATCATATCATTGCCTCTCTTGAACTTGTCAAGCTCCTCAAGCACAACAATAGGAATTACAACATCGTTTTCTTCAAAATTATAAATGCATGTGAAATCGTGCAGCAGGACATTAGTGTCAAGAATAAAAATCTTGCTTTGTTTCTTCTTTTTCGCCATAGCTTTCTCTTATTTTTTTCACGTCATTGAATGGCGTTTTTTTATATGACAAAGATAACTTCTGCCTTACCTGTCAAGCAGCATTTGTTGTAATTTTGCAAACAACCATAATAAGGTTATTAACATGAATTATAATGAGACAGTGGCATACCTCTTCAGCAGGTTGCCGGCTTTTCACAGAATAGGAAAAGCAGCTTACAAGGGTAACCTTGATAACACAATTGAACTTGACAGGTATTTCAACCATCCTCATAATTATTTCAGGACAGTACATGTGGCAGGAACAAACGGTAAAGGATCCGTATCCCATATGCTCGCATCAATATTTCAGGAGGCAGGGTATAAAACGGGTCTTTATACCTCTCCTCACCTGCGTGATTTCAGGGAGAGAATACGAATAAACGGAAACATGATACCTGAAAAGGAAGTAATTGATTTTGTGAAAAATCACAATGATATTATTGACAGGATCGAACCATCTTTTTTTGAACTCGCGGTTGCAATGGCGTTTGACTTCTTCGCCAGAATGAAGGTTGATGTGGCGATAATTGAAGTTGGCATGGGGGGTAGACTTGATTCTACAAATATTATTTCACCTGAATTGTCAGTGATAACAAATATTGGTCATGATCACATGGAATTCCTGGGAAGAACCCTTGAAGCTGTTGCAGGTGAAAAGGCAGGTATAATAAAGGAGGGAATACCGGTTGTTATCGGAGAGACACAACCTGAGACACGACAGGTTTTTGAGTCCAGGGCAAAAGAATTTCATTCGCTGATATTTTTTGCAGACAAGGAATACAGATGCTCTCTTGGAGAATTTGACTATTCAACCTGCAATAGGCCATGGGAACTGAAAGACCTGAAGAAGGGAACTGTTTTGAAAGGCTACACTCCACTTGGAGGACTTTCACAGGAGAAAAATATTCAGACCGTGGCAAAAGCATACAATACACTAAGCACTGTTTTTGAATTTTGTGAGGAGAATTTCCTGAAAGGAGTGGAAAATGTTGTCAAAAACACAGGCTTAATGGGCCGATGGCAGATACTTTCAACTGATCCGTTAACCATTTGTGACACAGGGCATAACAGGGAAGGACTGGAATATGTCATAAAGCAGATACTTCTAACCGCGAAGAAGCAGGTTCACTTTGTTATAGGTTTTGTTAATGATAAAGACCTGACCTCTGTATTGCCACTCTTCCCTTCTGAATGGATTTACTACTTTACCAAGGCTTCTGTACCCAGGGCGCTTGATGAGAAAATCCTTATGATGGAGGCAAAAAGATATGGATTGACAGGGTTATCATTTCCAACAGTCACAGAGGCGCTCTCAGCTGCAAAGCGTAATGCTTCTTCAGAAGAAATGATTTTTATTGGAGGATCAACCTTTGTAGTGGCTGAAGTAGTATAAGGGATTGGGCATTAGAAATTACGAATTAGAAATTACGAATTACGAATTTCTAGTGATGCAATAACTTATAGAAACTTAAATACTATACTGATAATAAATATATTACAATCGTTCTTTAATTTCTTGATTTGAATTGATGTGTTAGCCCCGAAGGGGTTTAATATGAATAACCGTGGGCGTAACCCACGGTAAAAAAACAAAACCCTCTGGCAAACCCGGAATGGTTGAGCAATGAACTCAATATACCAGTCTAAAATTCAGATTGAGCTAGTTCGTGGCATGATTTATATTGAAGTCAAACGCATCAATTGTAATTGAGAACTAGAAATTAGGAAGTTTGCAGTTAGATAGAAGTTGGCTGCTACTTCGCAATTCGCAGTTCGCAAATTTTACTAACTTACATTCAAATTTGATCAACATGAAAAAAACTGCCATTCTTTTATTTTGTTGCCTTTGGTCAGCAACAGTACTCAATGCTCAGGAAGTCAGGAAGCTTATAATCCTCCATACAAACGATTTTCATTCACATCTGCAGGGTTACAGTCCCGAGTCGTCCTATTCTCCCCTGGTCAATGACAATGACAAGACAACCGGAGGTATGGCCCGCATATCAGGTATCATTTCAAAGATTAAAAATGAGAATCCAAACTCAACTCTCGTGGTTGATGCAGGCGATTGCCTCATGGGTACACTCTTCCATTCTGTTGAGACTATGACTGGTTTCCAGCTGCCTTTGATGAAGAAAGCAGGTTATGATGTGGTTGCACTCGGTAATCATGATTTTGATTTTGGCCCTGCTGCATATTCTGATATAGTAAATGTCTCTGTGTCAAAAGGGGGAATACCGGTTCTTTTAGCAGGTAATGCCATTACTGATCCGGATGATGCGGCAGATAATCCTTTTGAGGAATCAATTAGTAAAGGTTTAATTAAACCTTATATTATAACCGAAAGAGGTGGTATTAAAATAGGCATCTTCTCTCTCCTGGGTAAAGATGCTGATGACTCAGCTCCATATGCCCCTCCGGTTACTTTCGGTAAGAATGTCAAATCTGCCAGGAAGCTGGTAAGATTGTTACAGAAGGAGGGGTGTGAAATCATTATATGTTTGTCACATAGTGGTATAACTAAGAACTCTAAAGGTGAATGGAATGGTGAAGACGTAAAGCTTGCTCAGAAAGTCAGCGGCATTGACCTGATAATATCTGGCCATACTCATACTCTTATTGAAAAGCCTCTTAT
>CAZGDJ010000128.1:0-8348 GCA_964524635.1 uncultured Rikenella sp.
GGTCGGTCTTCAACAAATGACTTCTCAAGTTTTAGAATAGCTTCTTCCTGGGCTTGCCATAAATTACCACTTACCAGGGGATGTTCAGAAGGCATATTCGCCAGGTTCGTTCGCAGTGTAATTGGATTTGCAGCCCAGGCACCTAATGTCTCAGGTCTGTGGAATGTGAATACACTTCTTGACCTGGGATGTGGGTCGCGGTTATCACGAAAGAAAGTCTCAACGCCAGTGCTTTCGTAAACAAAAGGCAGTGGCAGTTCAACATGTGGAATAGATTGAGGAAGGCTGGCAGAATAGCCGGCTGCTTGGCCTTCTGAGATGGTCAGAGGTATGCCTTCCTTCTTTGCTTCAATAACCCCTACCGCTTTCCTGTCAACAAATAGCAGGTAATCGGCGTACTTATCTTGAATGGGAAATTCTCTGACAGCTATCCCTTGCCCGGCATAGAGATTCATCGAAGCCCGGTCCTGCACCATCCAACCGCAGGCAGTCAGTTGTCCATCAATGTTCTCTCGGGCTTTCGCTTCTGGTGTTGGCATGGTTTTTAATATGCTCTAAAATATATCATTTCTTTTGATATATCTTTATGATGTCCTCTTTTTCTAGCACAGCATCATATTTTTCTTTAATGATTTCTTTACTGCTTATGTCGTTCTTTATCCTTTTTAGAAAATTCATAAAATCAGAATTCATACTGGCTAGCTTATTAACTGTGTCCCAATCAACCATGTCTCTTGTGCTTGCCGGAAGGAGTGTCGTACAGGCATCAGGGTCTTCAATGTTTAATTCAATTACTCCTATCCCGAAAGCAGATGAGAGACGTTTAAGTTCATTCATAAATTCATCATCCTTCTCAATTTCAGCAGCTACCAGATAGCCTTCATTTGCCCAGGATGAATTGGATACTGCTTGGAAGAATGACTCCCGTAAATTACTAAACGATAGTTCTTTCTTCAACTCAAATGAATATAGCGTAATGGCACTATTACCCATCAGATTACTGACTTCGACCACATTGGAATTCCAATCATTGAATGGAAAATAACAACCGACAATGTCCGGGTGGACCCATTCCCCATAACCTTTTTTATTTGATAAGTTATGGTGTATTGTTTTAAGATATGCTTTTAAGTAGTACGAACCATAATAGACCATTAAAGGATGCAAATCTTTTTCTTGATAAGGGGATTTTGTTGTATCAATTGTCGTAGGTTTTCCTGGTTCAGTTACTTCAATCTGTACAGTTCCCTGTTGGCTCTTTAGAATAAATCGTTTCGGATTCTTACCAATCGGTATGAATATACTATTTGGGTTATCCCTTACATCAACATAGAGCCTTGCCCCCAAGGTCTGCCAAGGAGATTTTCCTTTGGTTTCTACAAGGTCATCTTTCTTCTTATCTACAGCTATCTTCCAGATTTCTGTGTACGTTAATGGGAGTTTTTCCTCTTGTAAGATTATTTCTGCCAGTTGTAAAAATGTGAGTGCCATAAGTAGAATCCCTTTCTGTTAATTAGCTAACCTATCTCTTAGGTTAACTACAAATAATTTGCAATTATTTTTTTTCTTAGGGCAGTATTAACCACATTCATTATAAGAGCTTTAAGTGTCTATCCCAATGCTAATTCTTGATGAACTAATTCATTATCAGTTATCATCCTAAGTAAATTTGTCTCTATTACTTCCCAAGGAATATTTAAATTAATATTCTTGATTGAAATTGTATGATTGTCTAAAATAACATGTTCATCTATTTTTGACGACCTGGAAGCTGGATACAAAAGAATACCTGAAGCCATCATGTGCTGGTCAGATATTTCCTCTTGTGTTTTAAGATAGGCATACATTTGATATAAATGACCTGAGTGCAATACTTCTGTCCCCCACCGATTCTGTATAGTTTGTCTTGTATATTTTGTATCCAGCACAATGATACTTCCTGATTTCTTTTCGATAAGCACCAGGTCAGGCCGCATCGATGGAAGGTATTTACTTCCTGATTTCTCATGCCATTTGAAAATTGTTTGAGGTAAGACGTGCCAATCCTGGAGATGATATCGGTAGAAATTGGCTATGAAATCTTCAAATACCTGGTACATTACCAGCCTATCCCGGTCAATGTCAGGAAGTTGTGCGTCTCCTTTTTCATAAGCCGGCATGTATCTTCGCAACAATAATTCACATATAGAAAGCATTACGCGGTAATCTCTATCATTCCTACCCAATTGTTGCCTATGTATGATATCGATATTTAATTCAATAAAGTCAACTCCCTCCATCACTTTAGACACCATTCTAAGTCTCTGCCTAGTGTCATTGGCAAATTTTGAATCAGGTCCAAATTGACCCAGGCGAACCATTCGCATCAGCGTAGTTCTGACTATTTGATTCTTGGGGACATTGATATTGTATTCCTGGAAGCTGCAATAAGCCTGACCTTTCTCAAAGGAATTCAGCTTGATGCTTTCTCCGAAGTCAATCTTCCCCCTTATTCCTCGAATCAAGTGACTTTCATCTACATAGTTTCTTCCTAATCCAATACGGAAGCGTTGTTGAATCAACTTGATAAGGACTAAACAAAGTAGTCCATCTAATGTTGGGGCTTGTTCTATATCCTCTGAAATAATTGTTTGAAATTGCGGTGCTTCATTCCAGGCATACAGCAACATATACCAGATATTCCTGATGGGAATACCTGCTTCTCGTAAATTAATACTTTCTGCTAATTCTTCTAACTCATCAAAGTCCATTATGCTAATAGCATTCTCTCGGCTTCATTCGCTTTACCAGGATTATCAAACCAATATTCCTTCAGCAGGGGAATAATTTCAGTTTTTACAATGCCCTGATACCATCGGATATCTAGTCCTGAAAAGTCATCCCCTCTTGGGCAGAAATAGCTGTGGCCAATTTGATAATTCTCACCAAGAAGTGAGTCATCTCTGATTACCTTATTGATTGCGGAGATTCTTGAAACTATCAATTGGAGGAGGTCAGGAATCATCGACCTTTCAGAAAGCCAGTTATGGAATAACTCACTCGAAAATTGAGGTTGAAGTGTTACAAAACTAAACCGCCTTCGCAAAGCGTAATCCACCATAGCTAGGGAACGGTCTGCAAGATTTATCAAACCAATGAGATATAAATTCGATGGGACATAGAACCTTGGTTCATCTTCTTTTCGATAAACAAGGGGCACTGCGAATTCCTTTCCACGTTTATCTGATTCAATAAGCATTAACAGTTCACCAAATATTTGACTTAGATTTCCTCTGTTTATTTCATCTATTATGAATATATATTCTTCTTCAGGGTCATTGATTGCCTTTTTACAAAACTCTAAGAAAATTCCATCTTGTAATCCAAAAGAGCCAGCCTTATCAAAAATTGGTCGGTATCCCCGAACAAAATCATCATATGAATATGATTGATGGAATTGAACAAACTCAACACGTTCAGGGTCTTTTTCTTCCATCAAAGCATATGCTAACTTCTTTGCAATAAATGTCTTCCCCACACCAGGTGAGCCCTGGATAATCATGGCTTTCTTTTCTCTCAATCTTTCAACAATGGAACTGATTTCTTCATGTGTTAGGAAAATCCCTGATGCAACCATGTCTTCGATTGAATAAGGTTCGTTTACATCGTCAACATCATTTTTATCAGAAGCCCACCAAATATTTATAAAGTAGTTATAATCCTGGTCTTTTCCATACCAAACAAAATCAATCAATTGATTAGCAAGTTCTGACCATTTATTTTCCTTATTCGGACGGAGGTGCCAGATGGTAGCTCGATGAGTATAAAAATACCAAATCCTTTCTTTGTAACTAGGTTCCCACTCAACTTCTAGAGTTCTTCCATCCCCCCAGTTCGATACGATTGTACCAATTGCCTTGATATTCATTCTTGAAACAGTCTTGTTTTGATTATCAAAGGGCAGGTCATTGCGTTGAGTAGAAGATGATTTAATTGCAATTTTATCTCCTACTTTCATGGAATTGACTATGTCGAGGAGACGGTCTCTATAACCATTTTCCCAAATACCTTCCGCAAGAAAACGTTTGGTCTGGTCTGGTGGGTCCTGACCATCCCAATAGGCACCAACTAACCAATAATCTATATCCATTGTTTTTGTTTCCAGTGATTCTTGCGGTTTCAACCAGGCTGAGTGAGATAATTCTGGAATAGGTTTTCTCTCAGCATATGCTTTTTCTACACACTTTACATAGAATTGAGAAGAAATTCCTTCCTTAGGCAAATTGATATCTAGATAAGTGCGAATCTTACTATCTAAAGATAAAAATATTAAAGGACGAATCCAGAATAATCCAATAGTTAAATTCACATTTGTTCCCTTAACATTTAATGCTTCATCGAAAGCAGATAGGAATTCTTCGTTATATAACGGATTCTCAATCAAAGCTAATCTAAAGACATTCCATAAGCGTTCGATATCTTTTAAATCTCGGTTCATCTTGTAAGCGATGAACCAAGACTTTAGATTATTTAATGCAGGGATACCAAGCAAATCACTTGGAATGGGTGAATGTAAATTGAAAAATTTCTTTATTTCAGTGAGTATTCCTATTCGTTGTTCAAAGCGTATATTCCGGTTAAATACTCCTAAGAAAGTGAATGGGTCAATTTCGCTCAACAAGAATCTTGCACCATCCTCATCCTTATCATTCAATGGTGTGATGATATATTGTTTTTCCCGCAGTTCTTCAAGAAATGCAATTAATTCTTTTTGTCTATCCTGCCATTTAACTAACTCATCAGCAAGTTCTTGGTAAATTGGTGTCCAGGTAAATTGCTCTGTCATAATATTCATCCCTTTCCCATAAATAACTCAATTCAAATCATGTCCTAGCCTTAGCATTTCATTTAAAAATAATGTGAAATATCGCATGGATTCATCGGCAGCAATGCTAATAAATTCCTTGGAGCCATTCTCTAAAATTAATGAATAGTAATATGAGTCACTCCACATCCAGTTAGATAGTAGCTCTTTTGCCTCAGTATATTGTGATGTAACCATAAGTCCATCTACAGTGTTGGCAATATTTTTCGCTTCTGACAATAAATTTTCCAGTGAATCAAAATCTTTCTCAAGATGCCTTCGAATCATTATGCTTGAAATGTCGCGATATTGTTCTGCATAATCTAAAAGAACATACCCACTTCTCATTGGGTCTGGAGCTTCAGTCGAAATACTTTGGATGGGAGAATATTGAGAGCATCCTGATAATATGATATTCAATAAGAGAAATAATATGATGGAAATTTTCATATGCTTAGATAATTGCCAATTTCTATAACTTTCTCTCTTCATATATTCCTCCAAATTGTGACCATAATTTTGAGAACGAGTTTTTTATTGAGTAAAGAGCGCTTATTCAAATGATTTCCTCCACCCATTTGATAAGGCTTCTTCCTCTGTACAAAACCATCTCTCTCCATAAGAAGTGTTTATCTTTGTCTCTGCATAAAACTCTTGATTTGGCATATGGTAGATTTTTTCTCCAGATTCAAATGCAACATTTCCCTTTATGTCACAACCCTCCTTATGATATGTGCAACCTGAAGGACATCCCAATTCAGTCCCTTGGCCAATGGTAATCTCATTATTCCAGTTATTTGACTGTTCGAAATTACTAGTAGAAGAATTAACAGTATCTCCATAATCAAAACCGATTTGCATCAGGTCATAAATTGTAGATGAATCATCAACTATTGAGACTATGTCCTGATGGCCTGAAATAAATAATGAACCGTAATCCCCGGTTCCAGGGGGCGAGATTACCTCTATTCTACTTAGGTTCCAATCCGTTTTTCCACCAGCATCAGAAAGTAAAGAGCTGCCAAATATCAGGTCAGATGCGAGATTGAAAAAATCTTCATACGAATCCGGAGGTTTCTTGAGGTAAAAAGATAATTCATTATTCTTTAAATTAATATCTAGGTAGTCTAAATACCTATGAAGATTCATTATATTAGAATCGTATCTATCATCTACAACAATTGATTGAAAGTATGATTTCACCCTATTTTCTTTTGAAATGCTTACAGTTGGTATTGTTATATTCTCGACTTCAGGAAGACGCATCACATCTCCATCAATATCCAAGAAGAATTCTTGTATCCAACCCTGTTGACCTTGATAAGAAAATGTGACCCAGGAACTACCGTTTCTTCCCTTTAGTATTACCTCTGTATTTGCAGGTAAAGTACCAATTTCATCGAAATCTTTTACATTTGGTCCAGAATAAACAATATGATTTTCTTGTGCTTTTCCAATAAGTGCGGACACTTGGCGATTCTGATGCTTATTGTAAGCAATTATCGCAATGACACCTAAGACAACAAAAATCCAGGTGGGAATTCTTGTCCTTTTTTCCATGCTTTTATGAATACCCCAACGAAGATTCAATCACGGAAATCTCTTTTGAGTAAATTGTACCAGCGAAATTCTGTATATTACTAGTAAAAATGAATGATAACAATTATTAGGAATTTGACGCTATAGGCAATAAATTCAATACTATCAATTAAATCTCTGACCTAGTAAAAGATTGTATAATAAAAACCAGACCAAACAAAAGAGCCTGACTTGATTCGTCGCCTGGATTTTAGATATATATCAGGAGTTTATTCTTAAGGTTTTGTTATGTGGGCTCTTCTATATGATTAGAAAATTAACATGGAAAACGGTAACATGGAGGAGAAAATGAAGAAGGCTCTTGTTGGGTTCACAATTCTGATTATACTTTTTCTCAGTGGATGTTCAGTTTTTGATGTATTTGTGGAAGATGCAATTAGGAAAACCCAGACTGCAAATCGTTCGATACCAACTGAAACTCCAAGGGTTAAGCCAACAGAAAGGCCAAGAATTACTCCAACCCCAACAAAAAAACCTACAGCGACTAAAACAAAATCCCCAACAACTAGACCATGTACAAGTGCTGGTTCAATTTCCCTTAGCAAAAAAGGCCAGTCAGTTGAGGTATGTGGGAAAGTTACATTTGTTGGGGAAGAATTTTGTCCAGAATGTTATTATGGTTTTTATTCATATCTCGTCATAGATAATGTGTTTAGAATCATTTCTTATGATTGGTCGTTTAATTCATCAATGACAGGAGATTGTATTAAGGTTAAGGACAAAGTTGAACAACTGGGGAGTAAGCCGGTTTTTGTCATGGGTTCTAAAGAAGGATACGATGGTAGTACTTGTTCTGTAGAATATGATGGCTCATTATCATGTGGTTTAGGTGACTACATCCAGTCATATTCAGGCTGCAGATAGCTAATTATTTTGTTTAGGTAAATTGGAGTGGAAGTTCTTTATTATTAGAGTGTTTTATCACTTGAGATATTTAATTCATATGTCAATTTAATTATTTCCATTTTTTTGTAATTTTCGACTTTTCAGATAATAACTCTTGAATTTTTCTTTCGACAAAGTCTTTATTAGAACTGGAAGAATTCTTGTTTTTTATTAGAAAGATAATCGTGAATATTACTATTGGTCCAATTGTAAAACCCAATTCTAAAAACAACTCCTCGTATGTATCGACCATTGGGAGAAACAGGTAAACAATAATGGATGCCAGTAAACCTGTAGCAATAATAATAATGTTTACCTTTTTTTGTTTTTGCTTTATCTTTAATTCATAATCTTGTAGACGAGAGATTTTTTCATCTATCTTTATGATGTCTTGTTTTGATGGATTGATTACTTTATCAAAATTTTTTGGAATGTTTTTTGTTTCAGATGCCTCTTGGGAATTATTGCTTAAGGGATTAGGTTGACCTTCGATGATGTTAAGATTTTTCTTGCCTTCATCCTGTTTTTCATCAGAACGGGTTTTCAAGAATTGCTCTCTATGAGCATCTATTGTATTCAGACTACCTTCAGAAGAAATATCTGTGGCAATGTTTTTTAGATAAATAATTCCTTCATCATAAATGACTTGAAATTCATTACCGCAATTAATGCAGGCAAATTGCTTTATACCATTACTTATCTTTAGTTTCGAACCACATGATGGACAGGTAAGTATAATAAATTCTGGCATAGCTTATTATCCTAGGGCTTTATATTATAATTACTACTAGTATAAACTAAAAGGAAGATTACATTATCAAGCAATTACCATTTAGTTCTTTACAACCATAGGACTTTTACAAAATATTTTTTTTAGCCGAAATGACCCTGGTATATAGGGGTATCCTTCATTAGGCATAACCATATATAGTGTTCTTCTCTTAAGGGCACATCGATTTGGGTTTTGGACTTAAAATCCTTCGATGGTGACATCGTGAGGGTTCGACCCCCTCCCGCCCCA
>CAZGDJ010000129.1:0-8326 GCA_964524635.1 uncultured Rikenella sp.
TGGTATGTCTGAGGGAACATATCAACTGGCTGAACCTTTGTTACTCTGTAGCCTGAAGAAAGCAAGCCAATGTCACGGGCCTGTGTGGCTGGGTTACAACTTACATAGACCACCTTACGCGCTCCTGACTGGAGAATAATGCCTACAACATCTTCATGCATTCCTGCCCGGGGCGGGTCTGTAATAATTACATCCGGACGGCCTCTTTCACTGAAAAGGCTTTCATTGAAAATGTCTTTCATATCACCGGCAATGAATGATGTGTTAAAAATGTTATTCATTGAAGCATTAATGCAGGCATCATCTACAGCATCGCTGACATACTCTATACCGGTGACTCTTAAAGCTCCCGAAGCCAGGAAGCATGCAATGGTGCCTGTACCGGTATACAGGTCATAAACGTTCTCAACGCCAGTTAGACCGGCAAAATCCTTTACTACTCCATATAACCTGGCTGCCTGTCTGCTGTTGGTCTGGTAGAATGCTTTTGGGCTTACCCTGAACTTCAGATTGTCCATAACCTCTGTAATATACTCATTACCTGAATAATGTATCGGTATCTGATCAGTAATACTGTCATTGTGTTTCGTGTTGACAATGTACCATAAGGATGTAATCTGAGGGAATTTTCCGGACAAGTGTTTTAAAAGCTTTCCCCTGATAACAGGCTCATCCCGGGCCATAATAACGATTACCATTACCTCACCGCCAATGGTGCGTCTGATAATCATATTACGCATTAATCCTTCATGATCTCTCAGATTGTAAAAAGAAAGCCTGTTTTCCAGAGAATATTTTCTAACCTCATTACGGACTGTATCAGAAAATTCATCCATCAACAGGCACTCATTGATATCAATTATCTTATCAAAGATCCCCGGCACATGAAAGCCAAGGGCAGGAGATGGAGGTATTTCTGCACCTGATATTGCCTCCTCACGGGTGATCCATCTCTTGTCAGAGAAGGTGAATTCAAGCTTATTTCTGTAGTGGTACTCATTTTCTGATCCGATTATCGGACTAATATCAGGTATATCAGCATGACTTATACGGGTAAGGTTATCCTTTACCTGCTTCTCCTTATAAAAAAGTTGCCTGCTGTATGGCAGGTGTTGCCAGCGGCATCCTCCGCATATTCCAAAGTGCTGACAGAGAGGTTTGATGCGGTCAGGCGAAGGTCGGGTCACTGCAACGGCGACTCCTTCCATATAGCGTCTCTTCTTCCTGATTATCCTTACATCGATCACGTCACCGGGTATCATGCCCGGGACAAAAAGCACCATGTCATCGACCCTGGCGATAGCGTTACCTTCTGATCCTATATCTGTTATAGTCACCCCTTTGAGAAGGGGCATCTCCTTCTTCTTCCTTCCCACCCTACTCTCCTCTGATTTCCCTGAAAAACGCCAGCCCTGCCAGTCCTGCCGGTACAATACCTTCAGAGTGATCTGCATCCGGAACTGTCTGGTAGGTACAGATAAGGTCACTGGTACCTGCAGTTATCATTGCATTGTACATATTTTCTGATATTACAGGAGGCACATAAATATCATCTGTTCCATGTATGAGAAGAAGGGGCACATTTGTATCCCATGCATCTATACTGTTTGCATCCAGTGCATCTCTTATGCTCTGATAAGATGAGGAACTGGCAAAACCGCTTATATAATCAGCCCTGAACAGCTCCGAGATGTACACCGAAAGCTGCGAGTTTATATAATCAGAAGTACGGGTACCGTCATAAAGAGATGAAATAATGCCGGCATATGTGGTATTAAACATGTCACTCAGCTGGTTGGTAAAAAAGTCATATTCAGAATATGCATTTGCAATATAACCGAGGAACACTGGCATAGGATATTCTGTCAGTCCGAGTACATATGAATTAAAATAGGTCATGTCATAGGGTCCTGCACCACAGACAGTGCCCTGGACATTAAAATCAGCCGCATAATCATTTTCGAGAGCTTCCAATAAAGCAAGGGTAGCCCAGCCACCCTGTGAATACCCCATCAGGTAGTATTCATTTTCCATGGTTATGTCCTTTGCCTCGTCATCATCAAACTCCCTGAGAGCATAGAGCATATCTACAATTGTCTGGACAGTTGATTCCTTATGAAGATATGGGTGAACCATCTCATCAGATTCACCGAAACCGATATAGTCAGCAATAACTACAACATACCCTGTTGAAGCAGCTAATTCAAGAAGAGTATATAGCGGGTAATATGGCATAACTGATGGTGCATTTGAATGGAGGGTATTGGTGCCGTTCTGATAAGCAATGACAGGATAGCTTCCCACAGCTGATGGAATGGCGACCAGACCCGATACAAGGAGATCCTCACCTTTAAACGTAGTCTTATATACAATGCTGTATACGATTACACCACTCTCAACATCAGGTATAATAGCAGCAAGTCCGGGGTATGATGTCGAATAGGTATTCAGCAACTGCAAAACATTGGTCTTGTCGTAAGTCAGTTCTCTGTGAGAAGAGACAAGGTATGTGTTGTCAGCATAAGGGCCAGGTTCTTTCTTACATGACTGCGCTATAAACAGTGGCAGTATTGCAATTATCACTGCCATGATTCTGAGAATGCTTTTCATGACGTTTGGTTTTTGTTCTGCAAAGATAAGGTTATCATAGAATCCATAGATCATGCAATCCTGCAATCTTGCAAACATTAACACTAATAAGCCTGAGGCTCATAATAAAATATCATCTGTATCCTATAATTCGGAATTCGCAATTCGGAATTCGCAAATTCCTATCTTTGCCACTTCAAAGTCAGAATTAATGGTTTCAGTCAATAATGTCTCAGTCCTTTTCGGAAGCTTTACACTTCTTGACGAGGTTTCATTCCTTATCACCCGGCAGGAGCGCATTGGACTAACAGGGAAGAATGGTGCAGGAAAATCGACATTGATGAAGATAATTGCCGGTTTACAAATGCCCACATCGGGTTCAATAGAGCGGCCAAAAGAACTGACAATAGGTTATCTGGAGCAACAGATGAAAGTATCAGATACCACCACAGTGCTGGAGGAGGCGCTGACGTCATTCTCAGAGTTAAAAGCTCTTGAGGCAGAGATAGAGATTTGCACAAGGGAAGTAACTGAAAGAGCTGATTATGAGAGCATTGAGTACAGAGAGTTATGTGACAGACTACATCATGCAGGAGACCGATATAATATATTGGGGGGACATGATCATGTAGCTCTCACAGAGCAGACCCTTGCCGGCCTGGGATTTGACCGTCATGACCTCAAACGGCCTACAAAAGAGCTGAGCGGAGGATGGCGTATGAGGGTTGAGCTTGCCAAGATCCTGCTTCGCAAACCTGACCTTATCCTGCTTGATGAACCGACCAATCACCTTGACATTGAATCAATTATATGGCTTGAGAACTTCCTGTCTGCCTATTCAGGAGCGGTGATTCTTGTGTCTCATGACCGTACATTCCTTGATAACGTCACAAAACGTACCATTGAGATAAGCCTTGGTAAGATCTATGATTATCGGGTTCCGTATACCAGATATACTCATCTCAGGCGTGAGCGTCGCGAGCAGCAGGAAGCTGCATACCGCAACCAGCAGAAAATGATAGATGACGCTGAGAAATTTATTGAGCGCTTCAGGTACAAGCCAACCAAATCGGTACAGGTGCAGAGCAAGATCAAACAGCTTAAGAAGATTGACCGGATAGAGATAGAAGAAGAAGATCTTTCTTCAATAAATATAAGGTTCTCCCCCGCCCCGCGCTCCGGGACAGTAGTAGTGGAGGCTGAGGGAGCATCCAAGAGATTCGGAAGACATCTTGTACTTGATAAAATATCACTCAAGATTGAGCGGGGAGAAAAAGTGGCATTTGTTGGCAGAAATGGTGAAGGAAAGACAACTCTCTCAAGAATGATTCTCGGACAGCTTGATCATGAGGGTATTGTCAGAAAAGGACATAATGTCAACATTGGATACTTTGCACAGAACCAGGATGAACTCCTTAATAATGACCTGACTGTATTCGAGACAGTTGATTATATTGCGCGTGGTGACATAAGAACCAGGTTACGTGATATACTCGGAGCTTTTCTTTTCAGGGGGGATGAAGTTGACAAAAAAGTGAAAGTGCTTTCAGGGGGCGAAAGATCCAGGCTGGCTATTGTACAGCTTTTGCTGGAGCCCTATAACCTGCTTCTTCTGGATGAGCCAACAAACCATCTTGATATCCGCTCCAAGGAGATACTTAAACTTGCCTTGAAAAAGTTTGATGGCACATTAATTGTGGTCTCTCACGACAGAGACTTCCTTGACGGACTGGTTACAAAGGTGTACGAATTCCGCAGCAAAAAGATTAAGACTCATCTGGGTGGCATAACCGATTTTCTTGCTTCCCGAAAGATTGAGTCGCTTAAAGAGTTGGAGAAGAAAGACAAAAAGGTTGCCTCTGTGGTTGTTGTTAATGAGCAGATCAGAGAGCCTGCCCAGGACAACAAGATGCGTTATCTTGAGAAAAAAGAGAATGAACGGGTTTACCGAAGGCTCAAAAGGCAGGTAGAAGAAAGCGAGGAAAGTATTGCACAGCTTGAGAAGGAAATTGCGGAGATGGATGTCAGTTTGTCAACAGGAGATTCAAGTGTAATAAATGATGCGTCTTTTTATGCCCGGTATAACGAGAACAAGCAGAAACTTGAAGTAATGATGTTGCAATGGGAGAATGCTCATAATGAACTTGAGGAATTTACTTCAGAATTCTTAAAATAAATGAAGATATTTGAGAGAAACTATTCTGTAAATGTCTCTGACACAGACCATAAAGAACGCCTGAGCACGGGCGCACTTTTTAACTATTTTCAGGATATTGCTGGAAGACACGCTTCAATACTTGGGTTTGGGAGGGAACATCTGATAGCAAACGGTTACATCTGGGTTTTATCACGTATGGTTGTTGAGATTGAATCATTGCCCCCTAAGTGGGAGGAAGTAACAGTCAAGACCTGGCCAAGAGGGACAGATACCATTTTTGCACTCAGAGACATTGAGATGCATGATTCCCAAGGTAAAAGGATGGCTGCTGCATCATCATCATGGGTAATTGTTGACTCCAATACACGTAAGGTTCAGCGACCTGACAAAGCTCTCTCGCACCTTAATTCATCTTTCCCCGAAGCAAAGGCGCTAAAGGTAAATGCTGCCAGGGTTCCGGCATTACCTTCTGAGGGTCATACTGTCATTGATTATATAGTCAACTCAGGAGATATTGACGTAAATATGCATGTAAATAATGCACGTTATATCCACTGGGCATTTAATTATTATGATACCGGGTTCCTCTCTGCGCATATACCCATAGGCGTTGAGGTTAACTTTTTGTCGGAAGGACATGCTGGTGAAAGAATTGCCATTATAACCGCTCCTGAAAGCGGCAACAAGACTACATTTCTTCATTCAATTGTAAGGAAGGATGACTCTGCTGAATTATGTCGTCTAAGGATAAAATGGAGAAAAGAAAAGGTTTAAAATCTTTATTAACTTTAGCCCATGCTTAAACGAATCAGAGACAGGATATTAATAGTAATCATTGTGATGTCAGCATTGATTACTATCCCATCCTGCTATGTTACCAAAGAGATAGAAGATGTAAAGAACCTTTCATATATATATAATCCTACAAAGAACTTTTTCACTCCATACTTCAGTGTTTTTAGCCAGAACGATACAACGTCAATTATCTCCACACGACTGGCAGAGAAAGATCTTTATTTTAACGAAGCCAATCCTTCTGGCTTGTCTATAGCTTCATTGTATATTTCAGTGAAGCTTTACGATAACACTATCGGAGGAGTACTTGCAGACACTGCAGCTTTGAGGTATGATATTACACCCGAAAAGGCGAAGGGTGAATTTGTGAGCAAACTGACCCTGACAACCTATCCTGGCAAATCTTACTCAGCAGAGATTAAAATCATTGATAATATCCGGCAGCACACTTATCAATCGTTTATTGATTTTGAAAAGAGCGGGTTAAATGATCGGATCAATTTCATGATCCGTGACAATTTCAGTCATAATGAGTTGTATAACAACACCATAAGGAATGGGCAATTTATTAACATTCTTTATCCGTCAGCATCAACAGATTCAATCTGGGTACTATTCTACCAACCGGTAAAAACTGTTCCTCCGGCACCTACAGAGCTCTTACCTGAAGTTACTCCTGATGATGAGCCATTAAAAATTGTTCCCCTGGCATATTCTGATACCCTTCCGCTGATGTTTCCACATGAAGGAATATACCTTATCACACTTGACAGCATGGCAAGACAGGGCTTCACACTCTTCAATTTCGGAGAAGACCATCCTACCATGACTAATGCTGCCACAATGATTCCGCCCCTTGCATTTTTGGCAACTCCGGAAGAAATGGAATCTATGATGAATGCTGAAAAGCAAAAGGTTGCCCTTGATGATTTCTGGCTTAAACGCACCGGCAGTATTGAACGTTCAAAGGAATTGATACGCATATATTATAACCGCGTGCTTTATGCAAACTACTATTTCACTTCATATAAAGAAGGGTGGCTGACAGACAGGGGCATGATTTATATAATATACGGGCCTCCTGATAAGGTATATAAGAATGCTGATGGTGAGAGCTGGGGGTACAAAGAAGCAAAACAAAAAAGCCCGTGGGGGCCACGTTATAGCGTAAAAGATACTTACCTGTGGTTCAATTTCAATAAAAAGAAGAATATTTTTACCGAGAAGGACTACACTCTTAACCGCGCATCCACACCAATAAGTTATTGGGATATTGCTGTTGCCAGCTGGCGCAGGGGAAAAGTTTTCAGTCTTGATGATCCGGAGGAGCTTCAATGATGCATAGTGAAAAAGAATTCATCTTCGGGATGCACCCGGTGATGGAAGCGATAAAAGGGGGAAGACAGATAGACCGTCTTTTGGTTAAGCAGGGTTTGCGCGGTGAGTCTTACCACGAACTTATGAAGGTGGTTAACGAGTACAGTATACCGTGGCAGGTTGTGCCTCTTGAAAAGCTTGACTACATAACACGCAAGAACCACCAGGGTGTGATAGCATGGCTCTCAGTTATCGAGTTCCAGGACATTGAAAACATTCTGCCAAAGATTTTCGAAGATGGAAAAGATCCTCTTCTGATTTTACTTGATGGAGTTACCGATGTCCGTAATTTTGGAGCAATTGTACGCTCAGCAGCATGTTTCGGGGCAGATGCAGTTATTATACCGGAAAAGAACTCTGCACGTATAACCGGTGATGCAGTAAAATCATCAGCAGGTGCGCTTAACACCTTTCCAATCTGCAGGGTAAAGAGTATTACAAAGTGTCTTTCTTATCTGAGAGAATCAGGTGTCAGAGCAATAGCAGCAACTGAGAAAGCTGATGATATAACATCAACAACGGATTTCAGAGGACCTGTTGTAGTGATTCTCGGTTCAGAGAACAAAGGCATAAGCCGTGAGCTGCTTGATCTGTCAGACACGACTGTCTCAATACCCATGCAAGGGGGAGTTGGCTCCCTCAACGTCTCTGTTTCTGCAGGAATAATGTTGTATGAAGTACAGAGACAACGAGCCGCCGGATCAGCAAAATAACATTCAAAGGAAAAGGCTTTTACCCAGCAATATGCTTTACACTTTTGCCTTTTGCCTTTTGCCTTATGCCTTATGCCTTATTATAGCCTGTTTATTATACCTCTTATTCTGTTGTCAAGATGTCTCTGATCTGATGTAAATGAAGCCACACCAGCCAGTGTAAGCAGAGTATCAGGAGCCATTTCTCCTTTAAGAATTCTATCCTTCCATGAAGCCAGAACCGGTATTTTACCTTCAATTGATATGCGATGCTTGTCATCACCACTCAGGCGTGGGAACATGTCTCCAAGACCTGCCTCATGAGCCCTTTCAACAAGCTCATTTCCTGAAGCCGGGACATCATGGCTGAGAGATTCCCCTAATTTTATAACCTCCTTATGTACCTCCCAGAACTTCTCTATTCCGAGTGATTCAGCCTCCTCGGTCAGAGGTACTGTATAATGTTTGCCCAGCATGCTTTTAAAGATTCCTGTGAGGTACTCGTGCCCGGCAGCTGCTACTTTAGGAGGCATGGTATAGACATCAGTTCCGGCGAGCAACTCGAGCTGGTTGTAATTTCTCAGTGAGGCTGCGATAAGCCGGGTAGGCCATTCATTTTTCCTTGACAATTCAGAAACCCATTTCTGTGATGAAAGAACCGCATTTTCTCCGGCACCACTTCCGTCTCCCAGCTTGTTATCCGCAATGAATGCGC
>CAZGDJ010000130.1:0-8323 GCA_964524635.1 uncultured Rikenella sp.
AGGGAACATTATTTCAAGGTCTGTATCAACTGTCACATCTGATACAAACTCCTGCACTGCTTCACCGATATTCTCATCCTTTTTGTTACGCGGAGCATCGAAGAGATCTTTAAATTCTTCTTCTTTCAACTCTTTTATTGCTTCATTAAGAATCTTTTGATAGGTCTCATAGCCCACATCAGCAATGAAACCGCTCTGCTCACCACCAAGCATATTACCGGCGCCTCTGATATCCAGGTCCTGAAGAGCGATATTAAAACCGCTGCCCAGTTCATAGTTCTCTTCTATTGCCTTGAGCCTCCGCCTGGCTTCATTTGTCAGTGTAGAAGGCGGAGGAGCAAGCAGGTAACAGAACGCCTTTTTGTTTGACCGTCCCACTCTTCCCCGCAGCTGATGTAACTCTGACAACCCGAAATTATGAGCGTCATTGATGAATATTGTGTTTGCATTCGGGATATCAAGGCCGGATTCAATAATTGTGGTGGCAATGAGTACATCATAGTCTCCCCTGATGAAGTCAAACATTACATTCTCAATATCTGAACCTTCCATTCGTCCATGAACAATTGCAGTTTTAATGTCAGGGCAAATCCTTCTTATGGTATCCTGTAGCTCCCTTATGTTTTCAATCCTGTTATTGATGAAAAACACCTGGCCATTGCGGCTTACCTCATACATTATGCCTTCACGTATGATATCTTCATTAAACCCATGGAGTTCAGTAATTATAGGCATCCTGTTTGGCGGCGGGGTTGTTATAACGGAGAGATCCCTGGCTCCCATAAGAGAGAACTGCAGCGTTCTTGGTATTGGTGTTGCAGTAAGCGTAAGAGTATCTACATTGGCTCTCAGGCGTTTTAATCTTTCCTTGACTGCTACTCCGAAACGCTGTTCTTCATCAATAACAAGAAGGCCAAGGTCTTTAAACTTTACCTCTTTGCCGGTGAGTTTATGAGTGCCAATAATAATATCAATCTCACCATCATTTAGTTTCTGCAGGATATCTTTTTGTTCTGATGGTTTGCGGTGCCTGCTAATATAATCGACTTTACAGGGAAAGTCTTCAAGTCTTGAGGTAAAGGTTTTGTAGTGTTGCAGTGCCAGAATAGTCGTTGGAACCAGAACAGCTGTCTGTTTTCCATCTGTAGCAGCCTTAAAAGCAGCCCTGATAGCAACCTCAGTTTTGCCAAATCCGACGTCACCGCAGACAAGTCTGTCCATAGGTGTTGATGCTTCCATATCTTCCTTGACTGCCGTGGTGCTGGCAAGCTGGTCAGGTGTATCCTCGTAAATGAATGAAGCCTCCAGCTCACGCTGCAGATAAGTGTCAGGAGAAAAGGCATATCCTCCGGTGGCTTTCCTCATTGCATAAAGCTTTATAAGATCTCTCGCAATGTCTTTAACTTTTTTCTTTGTTGCCTGCTTAAGCTTTTGCCATGCTCCTGTTCCAAGCTTGTTAATGTGAGGGGGAGTGGAATCCTTCCCTTTATATTTTGATATTCTGTGCAGGGCGTGAATGCCAACATACAGAATGTCATTGTCTTTGAAAACAAGCTTTATTGCTTCCTGGATATGACCGTTGACTTCTATTTTTTCTAATCCGCCGAACCGGCCAACGCCGTGGTCTATATGAACAACATAATCTCCGGGATTGAGATCGGTTAGCTCCCTGATCGTCATGCTGTCGCGACGCGTGAAGAATCCTCTTATCCTGAATTTATGATAGCGGTCAAAAATCTGGTGGTCAGTATAAACCGAAATCTTTAAATCGTGATCAGTAAATCCCTGGTGCAGGTTCAGGAGAAGTGGTGTGAATTCAACAGATGGATCTGCTTCGGTAAAGATATCTTTAAGACGTTGTTCCTGAACCTCACTCTCGGAGATGATGAAGCTTTTGTAGCCCTCGCTCTTGTTTGAACCGAGCTTCCTGATAAGCAGATCAAAATTCTTATTAAATGACGGCTGAGGCTCAGTGTGAAAGATGATAGTCTCACTATTCTCAGACAGATGACTTTTTCCAAAGGAAATCTGCCTGTGATGTGAACATAGTTCTGCAAGGCGGCGGCCTGTAATAATTATATCACGCCTGTCAGTGATTTCACCTTTATCAATCCTGCTGCGGGTTTGAGACCAGATATTATCTGTTTTTTCAATTATATAGTTGAGGTTCTCGGTCCATATGATTGACGAGGGCGGTATAAAATCCAGGAAAGTGTCGGCTACTTCCTGAATCGTCAGGTCATGTATGTCAGGGATTATCTTTATTTCGTCCAATATCCTGATTGACAGCTGATCGTCCGGATTAAAAGACCTGATAGAGTCAACCTCTTCACCGAAGAAGTCAATGCGGTAAGGCATCTCAGCGGCATAGGAAAAGAGATCTGTGATGCTTCCCCTTACTGAATATTGTCCTGGTTCATAAACAAACTCTGTTCTTTTGAAATTATACTCCCTAAGAACTTCCTCAAGGAATTCAATTGATAGTTTTGAACCTTTCCGGATGACAAATGTGTTTTTTTTCAGGTTGGTCTTGCTGATAACCTTTTCCATCACCGACTCGGGGTATGTCACAATAATGCATTTCCTTTTACCCGAGGAAAGAAAGTTAAGAACCTCTGTTCTGAGAATGATATTAGCCGGCTCAGTCTGTTCATACATCACTGACCTTTTGTAAGTACTTGGGAAGAAGAAAATATTTTCTTCTCCCAGAAGTGCCGTCAGGTCATTGTAGAAGTAGGCCGCATCTTCTTTTTCAGGAAGTATTACCAGGTGGGTTGTTGGTTGCTCAGATAATGAACCTGCCATAACTACGGCCTTAGATGATCCTGTAAGACCATTAATTACCAAAGACTCATTACTTCCTCCGGAAAGGAGTTCTTCTAATCTTATGAACGAAGGATGCTTTCTAAAAAAGTCTCTCAGGACTACTGTTCCCATAAAAGGATATTGAGGGTGTAAAATTACTTAAGCCCTGCTGTTCTGCAAAATAAAAATCGAATGAATAATTTCAGAATCCCGACCAGACAAGAAAGCCTTCCAGCTTCTCAGTCATTCCGGGTGATCCGCAGTAGAATGCCGATCTCTGATGCAGCGATTCCGGTTTGATGGTAAGAATGCGCTGTGAGCCGTTAAATGCTCTTCCTCCAGCTTGTTCTACAATAAATGCAACAGGGTTGCATTCGTACACCAGTCTCAGTTTTCCTGATGGATAACTTTCACCAGGAGGGTAAAGAAAGATCCCGCCGGCAAGTAAATTGCGGTGTACATCAGAAACGAGTGAGCCAACATATCTTGATGTAAAAGGCCTGTTGGTCTCACTGTCATTTTCCTGGCAATACTTAATAAATCTTTTTATTCCCTGCGGGAACTTAATATAGTTGCCTTCGTTTACAGAATATATTTTACCGGTTGCAGGAGTCATAATATTCGGATGAGAGAGACAAAATTCTCCAATTGTAGGATCAAGAGTAAAGCCGTTCACACCATTGCCGGTAGAGTAAACAAGCATCGTTGAAGATCCATAGATCACATACCCTGCTGCCACCTGTTTATCTCCCTCCTGGAGGAAGTCAGCTATTCCAGCCTCCTCGTCACGTTCTGATACACGCCTGTAAATTGAAAAGATTGTTCCAACAGAGACGTTGTAGTCAATGTTGGAAGAGCCGTCAAGAGGATCCATACAAACAATATACTTGCCTTTACGGGCCAACTGGTCTGTAAAGATCACTTCATTCTGATTTTCTTCAGATGCAATTCCGCAACATTCACCACTGGCCATCAGGGCATCGATAAAGACTTCGTCAGCATATCGGTCAAGCTTCTGTTGCTCCTCTCCCTGAATATTTTCTGTCCCGGTCTTGCCAAGGATCTCCACAAGACCTGCTTTCCTTATCTTTGAGTTCACCATTTTAGCAGCCGTACCTATATGATGAAGAAGGCTCGAGAGCTCACCCCGCGCATAGGGAAAATCTTTTTGTTTCCTTATTATGAAATCATTAAGACTGACAATGTCGTAACTCGGCATAAGACAGGGAGACCTGGAAAGTGATTATTTCGGTTCTCCTTAATGAAAAATATAGGCTAAATTATAATTTTGCGCAAATCAATCCTAACAATGAGAGTATATAAATTCGGAGGTGCTTCTGTAAAAGACGCTGCAGGCATAAGAAATCTGTATGAAATAGTTATAAAAGAAAAAGAGAAGCTTGTCATCGTCGTTTCAGCTTTTGGAAAGACTACAAATGCTCTTGAAGAGATTCTTAAGATATGGCATAAGGGAGATGATGGTTATAGGCTTAAACTTGATGAAGTTGAAGGTTATCATCTGTCAGTATTACAGGAACTTACTGAGATTAATCCGGATGTGGCTGGTATATTGAACAGGTCATTCACCGACCTTAAGGAGAAACTTCAGAAAGCAATCCCTGGGGATTATGATCATGATTATGATATGATTGTCTCAAATGGGGAGCTATGGTCAACAATAGTAGTGGAAGGATACCTGAGAAGCAGAGGCCTTCAAACAGTATGGAGTGATATCAGGAACCTGCTGATAACGGATGACAGATATCGCGATGCAAATATTTTATGGGATGAATCAGGTAAAAGGATTATTGCTGCTTTCAACTTTAGTGATGCTGATATATATGTGACACAGGGTTTTATTGGCTCCACGCAAAATGGTGAGTCAACAACACTTGGAAGAGAGGGCTCTGATTATACGGCTGCCATAATTGCAAATATTCTCGATGCCGAACGAGTTGTTGTCTGGAAAGATGTACCGGGGATAATGAATGCTGACCCTAAATGGATCAGTACAGCAGAGACCCTGAATAATATATCATATAACGAGGCAGTAGAGATGACATTCTCCGGGGCAAAAGTCATTCACCCTAAAACAATTAAACCCTTACATAACAAAAAGATACCCATGCAGGTACGGTCTTTTATAGATCATGGCTGTCAGGGTACAGTCATTTCTGAGGAACCTGCCCACGGAACGAAAAAACCAATCTTTGTCAGAAAGGAAAACCAGATTCTGATCTCTGTGCTGCCAAAAGACCTCTCGTTTGTGATGGGGGAGAACCTGTCAAGCGTCTTTCACCTTTTTTCACAGAACGGCATTAAAGTTAATTTGGTGCAGGCAGGCGCGGTAAGTATTAATGTTTGTGCAGATAATGAAGAGGTAAAGATCAGTAATGTGCTTGACGAACTGAGAAAGGAATATACAATCCTATATAATGAAGGTGTAGAAATGCTGACAATAAGACATTATGAGAAATCGAGCTTTAAGAATATAACTGCAGGGCTTGAAGTGCTGATATCTCAGACAACACGTAACTCCATAAAAATTGTGACTCGCCGCAGTTAGCAATTATTTGCCGAGACTGGCTTTAAATGCAGCTCTGTAACCATAAACCTTGCCATCATTATTGTACAGTTCATAGCCGAGAACTACCGATTTTGTGATTTTCGAGATTGAACCGGAGGAGGGAGTGAAATACCAGTCTTCAGTAAACGATAACTTGCCGATTTTGGACCGGTCATTATTATACTCCTTTTCAAGATCCTTAACATCTTTTGCCGACATTGGTTCCCCTGTGTGATAATCATAAACAATCAAAGAACCGTTATAAATCTGATCGAATAAATTATTTATCATAATATCACCCTTGTACCCGGCAACTTTCTCAATCTCCCAGGGATCACTATCCGGATCGGGTTTTATTATTACATCCGTGACTATGTCACTTGCTATAAGTACTGATTCAGATGATGGTGGTTCTGAAGCCATGGTCCCGGGCTGGTCAGGCTTGACAGGTTTATTCTGACATGAGACAATGGAAATAACTAGAATTGCTGATAAAAATATTCTTTTCATTCAAAGTTCTTTAACGGTTAAACAATAACATCTCCGCTGATCTTTCACCTGTTAAATGATCATCGCTATATACAATAGTACCATTCACTATTGTCATCATGATCCGGTTCCTGAAAGTTACCCCCTCAAGAGGTGACCATTTACATTTATATAATATGTTATCCCTTGAAACCGTCCATGGTGAATCGGGATTAACGAGCACGAGGTCAGCCTTATATCCTTCTCTTATGAATCCTCTGTCCTTAATTTTGAATAGTATTGCCGGATTATGACACATTTTTTTCACAACAATGGATGGTGTCAGGACTCCCTTGTGACATAGCTCCAGCATCATTACCAGTGAATGTTGAATTAATGGTCCGCCTGAGGGAGCTTTAAAATAGGATGCTGACTTTTCAGACAATGTATGAGGTGCATGGTCAGTAGCAACAATATCAAGCTTTCCATTTATTAAAGACTCAATCAATGATTGCCTGTCAGTATCTTTTTTGATTGCCGGGTTCCATTTTATCAGGTTGCCCTTTGTTGCATAGCTGGAATCATCAAACCAAAGATGGTGAACACAGACCTCTCCTGTGATCTGCTTGTTTACAAGATCATCTCCCTGACTAAGCAATTTCATTTCATCAGCAGTTGAAAGATGGAGGAGATGAAGCCTGGTGCCAAGCTTTTGTGCCCTTTCCACTGCTTTCAGTGAAGAGTTGAAACATGCCTCCCTGCTCCTTATCAGCGGGTGAAACGAAGGATCTATTTCATCACCATATTCCTCGTGGTATGCTGATGAATTCTGTCTTATTATATTTTCATCCTCACAGTGGCAGGCAACAGGCAGTGATCTGATACTGAATATTTTGTCTAAGGCCATCTCGTTATCAACCAGCATATTGCCTGTAGATGCTCCGAGGAATACCTTGATACCGCAGACTTTGGAGGGATCAGCCTTCAATAACTCGGCGAAATTTTTGTTGGTTGCGCCAAGGTAAAAAGAATAGTTGATAACAGAACTTTCAGCTGCAATTTCATTTTTATGATTCCAATCTTCAATTGTGACAGTATTAGGGTTGGTATTGGGCATATCCATAAATGATGTCACTCCCCCTGCAGCAGCAGCAGAGCTTTCACTTGATATATCTCCTTTATGAGTGAGCCCGGGCTCACGGAAATGAACCTGGTCATCTATCACACCCGGCAGAAGCCATAAACCTTTTGCATTTATTATCACATTGCAATGTGGTTCTTCCTTATTGGCTTCTCCGGCAGGAAATATCTTTTTAATGCGATCTCCCTCCACCAGGATGTCTCCTGTAAAAACATGGTTTTCATTTATGACTGAGGCATTTGATATCAGGAGACTTTTCACGATACCTTATATAATATGCAATTCTTAATTCTTAATTCTTTTTGGTGGGTGTATGATGCTTAATAGCTTCATTCGCAGCACTCCCCAGAGAGCTTCATTAAAGATGCCACCCGACATTTTTGATGTACCCGCTCTGCGATCAGTAAAAACAATAGGTATCTCAACTATTTTGTACCCGAGTTTCCATGATGTGAACTTCATTTCTATCTGGAAGCCGTAACCTACTGATTTAATATGACCCGGTTGAATATTTTCTATCACTTCGCGTCGGTAACATTTAAAGCCTGCCGTTGTGTCCTTAATGTTCATCCCGGTAATAATCCTGACATATATTGATGCAATATATGACATCAACACTCTGCCCAGAGGCCAGTTCACTACGTTCACACCCGAGATATATCTTGAGCCGATAGCCAGATCAGCTCCATCTCTGTCACATGCTTCAAAGAGTCTTACAAGGTCATTAGGATTATGGGAAAAGTCAGCATCCATTTCACATATATAGGAATAGTTTCTTTGAAGAGCCCACTCAAAGCCGGCAATGTAAGCCCGGCCAAGTCCCATTTTACCGGGTCTTTCAACCAGATGAAGGTTTGAATATGACGGCATCATTTCTTTAACTAAAGCAGCAGTGCCATCAGGAGAATTATCATCAATAATCAGTATATCAAATGGTAGTGAAAGTGAAGAGATAGCCTTCACTATTCCGGTTATGTTCTCTTTTTCGTTGTATGTAGGAATAATTACTAGAGTAGCCATATATAAATGTTACGCCTGCTAAATTAAATTATTTTTTTTAAGCGGCTTGTCAATTTCAAAAATGCCTCTATATTTGCACCCGCTTTTGAATTGTTTTGTTCATTGAAAGGAACGTATTTTTTCTGCCGGGATGTATCAGGCTTCATCTGGAGTCTGCATAATGAGGGAAAATATTTTTTATAAAATATTTGGCAGGTTAGGCAGGAAGCGTTAAGTTTGTCACCCCAAATGATCTTGAATCAGCGGGCAGTTCTTTATCACGCTGTACGCGCTTATCAGTCCCATAGCTCAGTTGGTTAGAGCGCTACACTGATAATGTAGAG
>CAZGDJ010000131.1:0-2443 GCA_964524635.1 uncultured Rikenella sp.
TGCCATGTGCCTGAAGTTCTAAAGATCCTTTCTCATAGATGGGTTTCTCCCTGTCCCAGTAGTTTTCCATAATGACATTATCTGTCACTAGCTCTCCATTAAGCCATACCGTTACTCTTTCACCTGTCATTATTATATGGAAGTTGTTCCACTCTCCTGTTGCATTGTCAGCTACCTTTAAAGGAACCGAAGCATTTTCCTGATTATTATAAAGACCTCCAGAGCCTACCTGTGCTCCCGCATCAGTTCTTGAAATATCCCATATCTGGACCTGGGGAGTTCCACGCAGATAGATACCGCTATCTCCGTTTTTAGTGATCTTCCAGTCAAGATATAGTTCAAAATCACCATACTCATTTATACTGCACAAATTTTCACCCAAACCATTAAATATGATAACACCGTCTTTTACAGTCCAGTTCTCAGACATACGAAGGTCTGCTTCCTTCTGCTTCTTTATCAGCTCCGTGGGCTTCATCGAGGCCCGTTCTTCAGGATTGCCAACAAGACCTCTCCACCCTGTCAGGTCACTACCATTAAAGAGCGAGATGAAATCTTCACGATCGGACATGCTGAAACCTGCAATAGCTTCTTCAGCTGTGAGTCTAACTTCCTCATTATCATCATGTAAGTATCCAGATACAAAAAAATACGCCGGATAAATATTTAATGATCCCGCGAGAGAGACTATTTCCCTGCGGGAATCGGATGACACAGCCAATGGAGCTATTTTCTTGAGGAGTAATAACTTACGTTCGGGTGTCAGATCAGACGATGCCACCTGTCTTAGGTAAGCGTCAAAAGCGGGACCTGCATATGTTTTGTTACCTGAGATGAATATCTCATAAAGTGGTGTTGTGGATGAAATATCAGGCCAATGCTGCAAAGCGTCAAAACATACTTCGCGTATCTCAGCGGTTCCTTTTTCGAATTCGGACCAGACGCGATTCAATGCAGCCTCACCTCCCAGAAATGATAACACAGGAATCAGCTTCAGTTTTGCCACTCCCTTATCAAGAGCGGCTATAATTATCTCACTACGACTGGCTTTATCGCATTTTTCAGCTGCAGATGCTATAGCTGTTTGTAGCTCGGTTACCTCGTGTCTTTCTGTTGTTCGATCAAGCAATGATATCATTACTGGCTGATCATCGCATGAGGCTAAACTCTTAAGTGCGGTAAGTGAAGCAGCTCTTATGCCAATATCATCTGAGCCAAAATAGCCCATTACTTTGCTGAAGAAACTCTTTTCACCAGACTGTGAAAGAATATAAATAAGAGTAACAGTGGCATGAGCCCGTGAAGATGTGAGTGCTGAGGCTATTTTATTCAGGCTAGATTTATCAAGGATAGTCAGAAGAACGTTAGCTGCCTCCCAGTGACCCGCTTCAGAATCTGTTTTAAGTATCCAATCAATAATTGGATCCACCGCTTTTTTGCCCTCAATTTTAGCAAGGGCAGTTACAGCTTCAACAGATATATCTGAAGAAGGATCCGTCATTGCGCTTTTGATCAGGGGCACAGCAAGTGTATCCCCCTGCTCGCCCAGTAAAGCTATTATTTCACTTTTTGCATAAGAATGAACCTTCCGGTACCTTGAAATCCATTTACTCGTGACATCAGATCCCTTAAACGGCGAGGCAAGATTAGCTACTCCTCTTCGTACTGACACGTCAGGGTCATCAATAGCCTTGAGAAGCACCGGAAGTGCATCCTCTCCCTTCACCGCCACAATAACGCTAAGAGCAGCAATACGCTGGTTAGCTGTTTCATCTGAAATGCTCTTTGAAATAACCTTTGAGGTGATCTTCTCCATTGTTTTTATATCTCCTGCCAGCCCGATATTTTTAGCAAAGAGTAATAATGCCTGAACAGCATTCGTGGGATCCCATTTATAACCTGCCCGCTCAGCTGCACCAGTAAGCACAGGCAGTGTCTTCTTGTCTCCCGTTTGAGCAAGAGCATACAGAGCGGCCGCTTTTTCCGGAGAAATACCCTTACTATATTTATTAATAAAATTATCAGTTGCCGCTGAATAATGTTTTTCACCCAGAGAAAACATTATCTGGGAAGCACACGGGCAAGTGTCTGAGAGAAGAGCAGCAGCCATTGTTTTAAGAGACTCAGGTGATCCTATTGATTGCAGAACTCTTATGGCATCACTGCAAAACATATCTTTTTCAATATATGGCTCAAGAGCCGATACTGACGCACCTGCACCTATTATCCCAAGCTGAGACATAAAAAACCTGCAAACATCCGGGTCGTCAGCTGTTTTCATAAAACCAATGCATTGCTTTTCCCAGGCAGGTACTCTGATATTATCTGAATCCTTTGACAGGTAATAAGAAAGAGATGTGACAGCATATCGTGCTCTGGTATCATCACCGGTCCCCACAGGAACCACTTGCCCGCAAATGATTGAAACACCCTCATCACCCAA
>CAZGDJ010000131.1:2543-8313 GCA_964524635.1 uncultured Rikenella sp.
CGGTCCCCACAGGAACCACTTGCCCGCAAATGATTGAAACACCCTCATCACCCAACAGGTACATATCTTCCATCAGCCGGTTGGACATTTCGGAATTTTCCGCCGGCAAACGTGCCAGAAGATCGGCAACCTTAGTTTCCAATGTTCTTATATCCTGTGCATTTGCTGCAAAAGATAAGATTGATAATAGTAATATTATAGAGCCTTTTTTTGTTTTCATAAAGTCTTTCTTTAGATATGCCACTCGCCGCGCATGGGCTGATTAATAAGTTTATTGGCACCATCATCATCAATGAATTCCTGTCTGACAGGATCAAATTTCAGGTCACGACCCAGGCGAAGGGCTACCACTCCCATGTTAACCAGAGTGCATGATCTGTGACCATTCATCTCATTAAGGGCAAATGGCTTACGGGTTCTTACCGAATCTGAGAAAATTGTGATCTGATGTTCCGGATCAGGCAGCGAACTGGCAAGGTCAACAATATTTGGGATATCTGACCTGAATCCCTTGTATATTTTACCTTTTGGACCATCAATGAACGCAGCATCCTTATCATGGTTTTCACCGTCAAGAATTATCTGGCAGCCATCAGCATAAGTATAGGTAATCCTCCGCCATATGCCCACAGCATCGTAGTGTTGCTGCGGAGCATCAATCTCAACCGTCACAGGGCTGGTATCATCTTTATCAAGAATGTATTGAACCGGGTCAAGATAATGTTGTCCCATGTCTCCTAGTCCGCCACCGTCATAATCCCAGTAACCTCTGAACTTACTGTGAACCCTTTCAGGATTATATGGTTTATAAGGAGCCGGCCCAAGCCACATGTCATAATCAAGCTCAGGAGGAGGCGCTTCCGGCAGGAGATTTGTCTCTCCCCTCCAGTAAAACTTCCAGTCATAACCGGTAGAAGCGTTTATTGTCACCTTCAACGGCCATCCCAGGACACCGTTGCTGACAAGCTTCTTGAGAGGCTTGACTGTTGTTCCGAGACCATAGAACTGATCCTTAAATCTGAACCATGTGTTAAGTCTGAACATACGGCCATTTGATTGAATCGCTTCTATTACCTTTCGGCCTTCACCGATAGTTCGTGTCATTGGCTTCTCGCACCATACATCCTTACCTGCTTCAGCTGCCATCTTTGACATTATCCCGTGCCAGTGAGGCGGGGTGGCTATATGCACAACGTCAATATCTGGCCTTGCAATAAGCTCCCTGAAGTCATGATACCCGGTCACTCCCCCGCCAGCCAGATCAAGAGCATTTTTCAAATGGCCTGTATCAACGTCACAAACGGCAAGAAGGCGTGTGCCTTCATAATTCATGTGGCCAAGGCCCATGTTTCCAACGCCTATTATACCCTTGGTTATTTGATCCGAAGGAGCTAAAAAGCCGCGTCCGCCAAGTACCTGGCGTGGAATGATTGTTAAGGCAAACCCGGAAAGAGTGCTTTTAAGGACAAAATCCCTCCGGCTATAAGATTGTTTTTTCATCTTACTAATAGCTATCAATGGTAAATATAAGATTTAGTGCAGAAGGTTTGAATCTTAAAATTTATTTATGATCTTTAAATTCGAATCTGTAATCTACAAAATAATGAAGAAACCTTTATTCTACCTAGGTCTGGCCATGATGCTTTTTTTTATCAACATACCTGTTAATTCACAAGATTACATAAAATATGACCAGATCGATCAAAAGTATTTTACCGAAAATAAATGCGGCATTGATAGTTCAGCTCACGCCTTTTTTATTTTCAACGAACAATCATGTATTTTCTACTATAACCGGACTAATGTAATATATGATAACGGAATGCTGACACAAGGCACTGATTACCAAAACAAAATACATCTTCACCGGGCCATAAAGATTCTGGATGATGATGCTGCTGAAGAATGGAGTAGTTTTTCATTTACATATACCGAAAAATACTATAAGGTTGGTACTATAAAGGGATACACATACAACATGGAGAATGGGAAGGTTGTCAAAAGTAAACTTGAACGGAGTCAGATAACAACTGAAGAATTATCGAATGAAAGGAGGAGGCTTAAGATCGTGATGCCCAATGTAAAAATGGGATCTGTGTTGGAACTGGAGGTAAATATTGACTCAGATGATTTCTATTCTTCAGGTCCCTGGCAAATGCAGTACACAATTCCTATTGAAAAGAATATACTTGTACTCACAAGACCTGAATACTACAACTATAACAGGATTTTCAAAGGATACTATCCTCTTGAACCTAAGTATTCGGAGCTTGTAAAGAAAGTTCAGATCTCGATCACAGACAATAACGTTCAAAGGACTGTTACACATGATGAAATTATTTATAGGGAATATACTGAAGAATATTATATGGATAATGTTCCGGCCTTTCCGGTTGAATCGTATTTGTCAACCCCGGACAATTATATGTCCAGCCTGATGTTCGAGCTCTCGTACACCAGTTTTCCCAACTCACCACAAAAGCGTTACAACACCTCATGGGAATCTGTCAATAAACAACTTATCTATGACGAAATGCTTGGCAAACAAATTGAAAATACAGGCTTTCTTAGCGACCAGGCAGCTAAGCTTAAATCAAATGCAAAAGATCAGATCACTCTTTTAAAATCGTGTTATGAGTTTATCAGAGATACTGTAACCTGTAACAACTCGACCGGAATATTTTGTGATAAAGGTATAAAAGATGTATGGAAGAATAAGAAAGGTGATGTACCCGGTATCAACCTGCTTCTTACAGCACTCCTTCGCGAAGCGGGCATAAAGGCATATCCTGTCATGTTAAGCACCAGAAGCAATGGCATGGTACAACCTGTCTACCCCTCAATCTCGGATTTCAACTATTTGATCGTTATGGCGGATGTAGATGGGAAAAAGATACTGATGGATGCATCTGATAAATACCTGACGCTTGGCATGCTGAGCCCTGAATGCCTGAATGATAAGGGAAGAATTATTGACATGACTGCCTCGGACTGGGTGAATCTTACAAATACTGACAGCTTTTACCGGCGTTCTGCAGTATGGGAAGTTACTTTCAATGAAGAAGGTATTGCAAAAGCTACCGTAAATGAAGTATGCGAAGACCTTGCAGGATACCGTGAACGCGATAGGATAAGAGACAAAGGATCGTATGAAAAATTTATTGAGGATATTTCCCGTCCGGAAGAAGGTTATACTGTGACTAAATATGAGATCAGCAATCAGGACGAAATCCAGAATCCGCTGAATCAAAAAATTGAACTGGAGCTTGACAAAAAATACATCAACGGTGACCTCATTATTTTCTCCCCACTTTTTACTGAGGCTACTGTCAGCAATCCTTTCAAACTTGAGAAACGTGAGTACCCTGTTGAGTTCAATTACCCGATGAAAGAGAAAGTATCTGTAACAACAATTATACCTGAAGGCTACAAGGTTGAAAGCCTTCCCCGGAATTTAAGTCTGACCCTTCCTGGTGGAGCTGCATCATATGGATTTCAGGTAATGCAGAAAGAAGGAGCTATTGTTGCAGAATATGAATACAATCTCAAAAAGATGATATTCCTGCCCGATGAATACACAGGGCTTAAGGATTTCTTCAAAAAAATGGTTGAGAGTCAGAACCAGAGTGTAGTTCTGGTAAAATCAGGAGTATGAGAAAACTGATTTTTCTAATCCTGATATCCTCTTTCCCACTTATTTCTGCTCATGGGCAGATTGTAACGGAAATGGATTCATCTCTGCTTAAGAATGCCAATGCGGTAATTAATTCATACCATATTGATTATGACGTAATGTCTCCCGGCAGAATTACTAAACGTGAAAAATCAGCCATTACGGTGCTTAATCAGGCTGGCAAAGATTTTGGCATCATTACAATATATACAGGCAAGGGTGAAAAGATAACCTCTTTCTCAGGAACAATAAAGAGAAACGATGGCTCGGTCCTTTCAAAACTAAAACTCTCCAGTTTGACCAGCCGTCCTTCATACCCTGATTATGTTTTTTTAAGTGACGACAGAGTACATTATTATGTTCCCGTAATTGAAGACTATCCATACTATGTTGAGTATGAACAGGAGATCTCTATGGATGGAATGCTTGCTTTTGACCCCTGGCAACCAGTATCGGATGAATTTGTTTCCTGTGACACATCCTCAATGTCAATAAGTTACCCCTCTGAATACAAGATATACTACAAGAGTTTCAACTTGCCAGATGAACCTGGCATCACCAAAAACAAGACCGGAGAAACGATAACATGGCAAATCAGTAAAATACCCGCCGTAAGTTTAAAATCATTTGCACCTCCCACTGAAACTTACCTGCCCTGCCTGTATGTCATGCCTGAGAAGTTTTATTATGACGGATACCCCGGCGAGGTAAATTCATGGAATACTTATGGGAGTTGGCTCAGGGATATACAAAAAGACCGTGATGAAATCAGCCCACAACTCGCCGAGCATCTCAAATCGCTCGTTGCCAAAGCCAACGACACAAAAAGCAAAGTTGAAATAATCTACAAATATCTTCAGAAGAATACCCGTTACGTAGCTATCAGCCTCGGTATAGGGGGTCTTCAGCCGGCTATGGCCAGCGAGATTGCAAAATTCGGTTATGGGGACTGCAAGGGTTTGAGTAATTATACAAAAGCGATGCTGGCAGCGGTCGGAATAAAATCCTATTATACAGTGATCGGTAATGGTTCAAAACGAATAAGATATGAGGATGTCCCATTCTTCCAGACAAATCATGTGATACTGTGCGTACCTGACAACAATGATACCATATGGCTTGAATGTACCAGCTCTGATTATAATCCGGGTTATATCGGATACTCAAACAGTAACAGGAAAGCGTTACTGGTAACAGAGAATGGAGGGATGCTAGTCAATACTCCGAGGGCTGATTCGTCAAACAGTTGCTCAATAAACAGATATGATCTCAATATCACCACTGACGGAAGCTCATCATATTCGATATTATCAGAGTGTTCAGGCAAAGACTATGAGTCTCTTCTGTACCTGAAAAACGCAAGTAACAAAGAAGGTATTAATTACCTGTACGACAACCTCCCGTTCAGGAATCATTCAATAGTTTCCTATACCGTATCAGTTGATACTACAAAAGTGGCAAGCCTGACAGCACATATTGATGGCAAATTCCATAAATATGCCACTGTTGCCGGCAAAAGGCTCATTGTTCCTCTCGTACCTAACAGATTATTTGATCGTATTCCAAAACTGGAACCTGACAGAAAGGCTGACATTTTTATTTCAAAGCATACGGCAGTAACAGATTCAATACTTATTTCAATACCTGAAACATATACCTTTAAAGTTGATGAAACAGACAAAGAATTCTCAAACGAGATAGGAGTTTATAAGCAGACTATCAGAAAAATCGATAATAAAATAGTTGTTCAAAGAAAGGTTTATATCAAAAGCGGCACTTACCCTGTTACGATGAAAGACAAGGTTGCTGAATTGTACAAGAACAGTTACGATATTGAAAAAGCAACACTGGTCTGTGATAAGATTCAATAGCCGGATAATACATAAAGAGCCGCACGAAATCGGGCGGTTCATGGTAATGAAAGGCTGTTAAAAGCAGACTCCTTCTATGCTGCTGAACTTTTGCGTCGGACTATTATCCAGGAAACAATCAAAAGATAAGCCGCACAAAGGAGTAGTACACCCATTGCAGGAGTCACACCCAGTGTGTCGCTTACCAACCCCATTACCGGGGGTATAAGTGCACCACCCGAGATGG
>CAZGDJ010000132.1:0-8301 GCA_964524635.1 uncultured Rikenella sp.
CATACACTCATCACTTGACTTTGTTGCTGCAATAATAGCATTTCTCTCTGTCAGGGTCTCCGGGAATCCTGCTGATGAAAGACATCCCTACGGACATGGGAAGGTAGAAAATGTGTCAGGGGTTATCGAAGCTATTCTGATCTTCATTGCCTCGGGCTGGATAATTATTGAAGCTATTAAGAAATTCATTCACCCAGAAGAGTCCGGAGTACTGGGCCTTGGAGTAATAGTCATGGCAATTTCAGCGGCAGTAAATATTCTGGTTTCACGCAGGCTTTACAAAGTTGCCCGCCTTACAAACTCAGTAGCTCTTGAGGCTGATGCGCTGCATCTTAAGACTGATGTTATAACATCTTTAGGGGTAGCTCTTGGTCTGGCATTAATGTGGATCACAGGAATCCATATTCTTGACCCGATAATTGCCTTATTTGTAGCCTGTATCATAATTTATGAATCATGGATGTTGCTCCGCAAAGCCTTCTCCCCGCTTCTTGATACTGCTCTTTCACATGATGATCTGGCGAAAGTGGAGAAGATACTCGCTGTTATGAACGTACGTTATCATGATCTTCGTACACGGGAGGCAGGTCATCAAAGATTTATTGAATTCCATCTTGATGTTCCTGCTGATCTGACTATTGAAACAATACACCGTCAATGCGATCTTATAGAAGAAAAGCTTCAGGATGAGTTCACAGATCTCAATGTGATCATTCATCCGGAGCCAATCGAATATGAAAGAGGATCAGAAAAATGACGAATACTATATGCGTTTTGCATTAGCTGAAGCCCAAAAGGCTGCTGATGCTGATGAAGTCCCTGTCGGAGCGGTGATAGTAGCTGACGGTATCATCATAGCCAGAGCGCATAACCTCACTGAAAAACTCAATGATCCTACTGCTCATGCAGAAATGCAGGCGATAACTGCTGCCACATCCTATCTGAACGGGAAATACCTGACTGACTGCACTATATATGTCACTATTGAACCCTGCGTAATGTGTGCAGGAGCACTTGCCTGGAGCCAGATTACAAATCTGGTATATGGAGCCGCGGATGAAAAGAAAGGATTCACTTTAATTAAAACTGATATACTTCATCCCAAAACAAACGTCAGGAATGGAGTTCTTGAGAATGATTGTTCGAAAATTGTGAAAAAGTTCTTTAAGGACAGACGATAACTACACCATAGGTTACTTTGAAAATTATAAATTTGTCTAAAACCGAGTACTATGACATTTAATAATGGTGAAAGAATAGTAGGTTACAGGCTTTTAGGATTTGCCAGCACGGTTGTTTATGTACTGTATGTTTTCGGAGCTTACTTTCCTAAAGTCTTTAGCAAAATCCTCTCTGAAACCCAGGTTAACCTCCTGACAGGAGGTTTGACTGTAGTTTTCATCCTCATCATATTATGGCCAATGATTATGAAGATCCATTACATCTCATTTTCCGGTGATGCCAAACATATAACCCTGCGGTGGTACAAGACCGGAATTATGCCGGGAGAAAGCAAAAGCATTGAAATACCTGCTGACAGATTTGCCGGATATGAGATTGTAAAGAAAAAATCAGGATTTCACCAGTATCTGATACTTTATCAAAATGTACAGGGGCAGAAAGCGGCTTATGATCCTGTCTGCATTAATAGTCTTGCAAAGGAACAAAAGAAAAAACTTATAGATACTCTTAATAGCTACAAATCAGTGGCTTAGCTCTGTTTTTTTAAAACATGAGCAAAATCATTTTTCTTGAGTGAAGCTTCCTTCACCTTTGGCTATGTATTACACTTTGCCAATTATTCAAAAATCTTAAACATAAAAAGACATGAAAGTAAAAACGATTCTGGCTGATCTCGAGAAAAAACACCCGGGTGAAGTTGAGTATCTTCAGGCTGTCAGAGAAGTCCTCGAGTCTATCGAAGAAGTCTATAACGAAAACCCCAAATTCGAAAAAGCAGGCATCATAGAAAGACTTGTTGAACCTGACCGTATCATTACTTTTAAGGTTCCCTGGGTAGATGATAAGGGCAAAGTAAATGTCAATATTGGCTACCGCGTACAATTTAACAACGCAATAGGTCCATATAAAGGTGGCCTTCGTTTCCACCCGACAGTGAACCTCTCTATTCTGAAGTTTCTTGGATTCGAGCAGATATTTAAGAATTCGCTTACTACCCTTCCTATGGGTGGCGGAAAAGGCGGTTCGGACTTTGATCCTAAAGGCAAGTCAGACAATGAAATTATGCGTTTTTGCCAGGCATTTATGCTTGAATTATGGAGATACATTGGCCCGGAAACAGACGTTCCTGCAGGTGACATAGGCGTTGGTGGCCGTGAGATAGGTTATCTCTACGGGGTTTATAAAATGCTTACAAACCATCACGAAGGTGTACTGACCGGCAAAGGTCTCAACTGGGGCGGTTCACTCATCCGCCCTGAAGCAACAGGTTTTGGGGGCATTTATTTCGCTAAAGAAATGCTGGCAACCAAAAAAGACACCCTTAAAGGTAAGAGAGTTTCAATCTCAGGTTTTGGTAACGTTGCATGGGGAGCTGCCCTTAAAGCAGATGAGCTTGGCGCAACCGTTGTTACAATCTCCGGGCCTGATGGTTATATTTATGATCCGAAAGGTATCAAGGGAGAGAAGATAAACTATATGCTTGAACTCCGTTCTTCAAATCAGGATATTGTTGAGCCTTATGCTAAGAAATTCAAAGGATCAGAGTTCGTTAAGGGAAAGAAACCATGGGAGGTGAAAGTTGATATAGCTCTTCCATGCGCTACTCAGAATGAGTTGAACGGTAATGATGCAAAGTTACTGGTTAAGAACGGTGTCATGCTGGTGGCTGAAATATCAAATATGGGTTGCACGCCAGAGGCTGTTGAGACATTTATCAAGAACAAGATTCTCTTTGCCCCCGGAAAAGCGGTCAACGCAGGTGGTGTAGCTACCTCAGGCCTTGAAATGTCGCAGAACTCGATGAAGTATAACTGGAGTGCTGAAGAAGTTGATCAGAGACTTCACACTATAATGACCAATATCCACAAATCATGTGTTGAACACGGAAAACGCAAGGATGGATATGTTGATTATGTAAAAGGTGCAAACATTGCCGGCTTCCTTAAAGTTGCCAATGCGATGGTTGATCAGGGTATTTTCTGATCTAGAAGACTTTATTAGAACAACCGCCCTGCCTTACCGGCAGGGCGGTTGTTTTACATCCTTATCCTGTACAAACTGCCGGGACAGGGAGTGATAAGACCTGACAGCTCCATCTGCAGAAGTGTAGTTGAGAGTTTGTATACAGGAACCTCGATAAAAAGAGCCAGCTGATCAAGAGTAAGGTCTCCCTTCATCTTTAATGCCTCATATACTTTCTTTTCATTTTCTGTCATCTCAGCAAACAGCCTTTTCTGGACAGGGCTGAATAATGTTGCAGGTTTCCATCCAAGCAGGTACTCAATATCTTCGGACCGTTCAACCATTGCTGCCTTGCTGCATTTTATCAGAGCGTTGCATCCTGCTGACCATTCATCATCAGGTCTGCCAGGTACAGCCATAACCTCCCGGTTATAAGAAGATGCAATATCTGCAGTAATAAGCGCTCCTCCCTTTAAGGCCGATTCAATAATGAGGACAGCATCAGCCATCCCAGCAATGATCCGGTTTCTTCTTATGAAATTGTTGCGTTCCGGCAGGGTGTCAGATGAAAAATCTGTGACCCACCCGCCTTTTTCCAGCATAGAATTGGCTATGCTTCTGTGCAGGGAAGGGTAAATCGTTTTAATTCCATGTCCCAGTACTGCAATCGTGGGAAGACTATTTGCCAGAGCAGCTTTATGAGCATTAATATCTATACCATATGCCAGACCGCTAACAATAAGAAGCCCGGGAAAATGCAAAGCCAGCCCCTCTATGATTTTCTGACAAATCTCACGCCCGCGTTGAGTGGCGTTGCGTGTTCCGACTATACTAAGGATGTGCGATGAATTAAGGTCTGCTTTGCCACGGTAATAAAAAGTCACAGGCGAATCCTCACACTGCCTTAGCCGATAAGGATAATCTTCATCCAGATAGAAGAGTACCCTGATATCATGCTTCATGACATAATCAGCTTCTTTACTGGCATGATCAAGATAACTGCGGTTGGCAATTGCCTGGGCCATATTGTTCCCAATCCCCGGAATTCTGGTAAGACTTCGGTATGATTCTTGAAAAACAGCCTCAACACTTCCAGTATAAGACACAAGCTTTCGGATGGTAATATCACCAACTCCCGGAATCATGCCAAGAGCAATCTTTTGCACTATGGATGGTTCAGACATGTAAAATGTTGTTAGCGAGACTCATTAAAGATAATAACAAAAAGGCAATTGGCAATAGTGTCTTAGGGTAGATTGAATATTAAAACTTTACTACTTTTACCAAAAAATATAGTATGTCAAAAACAGCTTTGGTAACTGGTGTCACAGGTCAGGATGGTGCTTATCTGAGTGAATTTCTCCTAATGAAGGGATATAAAGTGCATGGTATCAAAAGGAGAGCCTCTCTTTTTAACACTGACAGGATTGATCATATTTACCAGGATCCTCATCTTGAGCATCGAAATTTCATTCTCCATTACGGAGATATGACTGATTCAATGAACATAACCCGTATTGTTCAGGAGGTACAACCTGATGAGATTTATAATCTTGCAGCCATGAGCCATGTCAAGGTTAGCTTTGACACTCCGGAATACACGGCCAATGCTGATGGCATAGGGACGTTACGAATTTTAGAGGCTGTGAGATTGCTGAACCTCACAAAGAAAACCAGAATCTATCAGGCCTCAACCTCAGAGCTGTACGGTCTGGTTCAGGAGGTACCACAGAAGGAAAACACTCCGTTTTATCCTCGTTCACCATACGGCGTTGCCAAGCTTTATGCTTACTGGATCACTGTCAACTATCGTGAAGCTTATAATATGCATGCAAGCAACGGTATTCTCTTTAACCATGAATCGCCTGTAAGAGGTGAAACTTTTGTAACCAGGAAGGTTACCAGGGCACTGAGCCGTATCGCGATGGGTGTCCAGGACAAGTTGTACATGGGTAACCTGTCAAGTAAGCGCGACTGGGGTCACGCAAAGGATTATGTGAGGGCTATGTACCTGATCCTGCAACAGGATGAGCCATCAGACTACGTCATTGCCACAGGAGTTACCACTACAATACGTGATTTTATTAAAAGAGCGGGTGAAGAGATAGGCCTTGAGATAACCTTCAGGGGAGAGGGCAAAGAAGAGAAGGGATTTATAACCTCAGTTGATGAAAAAAAGTTTACCATGCATGTAGATAACGAACATCTTGAGAATATACTTGAGAAGATTAAACTTGGAAAGGAGATTGTAGGTGTTGATGCTGCATATTTCCGTCCGACAGAAGTTGACCTGCTTATTGGCGATGCGACCAAAGCACGCACAAGACTGGGGTGGACTCCTGAATACGATCTGCCCGCCCTTATTACAGACATGATGCAGGGCGATATTAAAATTGTGAAGAAAGAGGTTTTGCTTAAAAAAGGAGGTTTTTCCACACCAAATTACTTTGAATGATAATGGCCATAGCAGCACGACATCTTTCAGATTCTTAAAATAAACCTTAAAGGGTTTTTTACCATAATTTATTATTAACCCTGACCACCAGGAAAATGAATTCAAACTCAAAAATTTACGTTGCAGGTCATACAGGACTAGTGGGATCCATGATCACTGAAACCCTGAAAAAGAAAGGTTATACTAATCTCGTCTTTTGCACATTAGAGGAGCTGGATCTGAGGAACCAGAAAGACACAGATGATTTTTTTGCGAAGGAAAAACCTGAGGCAGTGATACTTTGCGCTGCCAAAGTCGGTGGAATAATGGCTAACAACACTTTAAGGGCTGAATTCATCTATGAGAACCTCATGATTGAAGCTAACGTAATACACTCATCATGGAAATATGGCGTAAAGAAGCTCGTTTTCCTGGGAAGTAGTTGCATCTATCCCCGTGACGCACCTCAGCCATTAAAGGAAGACTACCTGCTCGCATCACCTCTTGAATATACAAATGAGCCTTATGCAATAGCCAAAATCGCAGGATTAAAGATGTGTGAAAGTTATAACCTGCGTTATGGAACAGATTTCATTGCTGTTATGCCAACGAACCTGTATGGCCCGAATGACAATTTTAACCTCATCGGAGGGCATGTGCTGCCTGCCCTGACCAGGAGAATCCATCTCGGGAAATTGCTGGAAGATGGCAACATTGATGGCATTCGTGAGGATCTGAAGACAAGAAACGTTGATGGAATCAACGGAAATGAGAGTGAAAAAGATCTTATAAACCTCCTGAAAAAGCATGGAGTAAAATATGTATCAGGGAAGGATGGCCAGAAAATCGAAAAAGGTAATGTCAGTGTGACAGTGTGGGGTACCGGCAAACCTCTGCGCGAATTCATGTGGTCTGGTGACATGGCCGATGCGACAATTTTCATAATGGAGAAAATCTCATTTAAGGATCTCATTTCTGATAATGATGAAATAAGAAATACACATATAAATATCGGGACAGGAGAGGAAATTACAATTAATGACCTTGCCTTCATGCTAAAAGAGGTTATAGGTTTTAAGGGTGTAATAGACTTTGATAAGAGTAAGCCAGACGGCACCCCAAGAAAGCTGATAGATTCCACAAAACTGCATAACCTTGGATTCAGGCATAAGACCAGTATAAAGGAAGGAACCAGTCAACTTTATAAATGGTACCTGAATAGTTTACAATAGTGAGTGTACCCATGCACCTTATCGATACCCATAATCATCTTTATCTTGCAGAGTTTGACGGTGACCGCGAAGAGGTCATCAGCAGAGCTTTGGAGGCAGGAGTGACATCTATCCTGATGCCTAATATAGATTCTGCCTCCATTGACCCAATGCTGGCTCTTGCTGATAAATACCCCGACTTATGCCTTCCTATGATGGGATTACATCCTACTTCCGTCAGGGAAAACTACATGTCAGAGATCGACATTGTTGAAAGAAAGCTTGCCTCAGGGAAGTATTACGGCATTGGTGAGACTGGCGTTGATCTTTACTGGGACAAGACCTGGTTCAGGGAACAGCTTGTCTCTTTCAGGCGTCACCTTGAATTGGCCGAAGAGTATCACCTTCCGATAGTAATACACGCCCGTGAATCTATAGAGGTTATTTTTGACCAGCTGAAATCGTTTGGACCTGGCAGAGTAAACGGCGTCTTTCATGCTTTTCCGGGCGGAAAAGACGAGGCACGCAAAGCAGTGGATCTGGGGTTTTTGATAGGTGTAGGAGGGGTGGTCACCTTCCGTAACAGCACGCTAGGAGAGGCTGTAACTGAAGCAGGGCTTGATAATATTGTTCTGGAAACCGATTCGCCTTATCTTGCTCCTGTTCCTTATCGTGGCAAAAGAAACGAAAGCTCTTATCTTGATTATATTGTCGCCCGTCTGTCGGAAATATTGTCTTTACAACCCTCCGAAGTGGCGGAAAAAACAACTGGCAATGCATTGAGACTCTTCAGGTGTAAATAATGAGCAGTACAAGTTCAATATTAATTATTTATACTGGCGGCACAATTGGCATGGTTCATGAACCTGTGACCGGAACACTGGTGCCAATCGATTTCAGACATATTTCGAAACAGGTACCTGAGCTGCACCGCTTTGGTTTCAGGCTTGAAACAGTGACTTTTGAAAACGTTATTGACTCTTCAAACATAAGTCCTGAAGCATGGAAAAAAATTGCCTTAACCATTGCTGAGAGATACGATGAGTTTGATGGATTTGTTGTACTGCATGGTACTGACACCATGGCATATTCGGCCTCTGCTTTAAGCTTTATGCTGAACAACCTTGAGAAGCCGGTAATCTTTACAGGAGCACAGCTACCAATAGGTATGCTTCGGACTGATGGCAAGGAAAACCTTATTACAGCTATTGAAATAGCTGCAGCAAAAGAAAACAATCATCCCCTGGTGCCTGAGGTTTGTATTTATTTTGAGAACAGGTTACTGAGGGGTAACCGAACTACCAAATACAGCGCTGAACACTTTAATGCCTTCACCTCCCCCAACCTCCCTCCTCTTGCAATGGCCGGAATACAAATCAGGTATAATACTAATATCATAAGATATCCAACCATCCGGCGCCCTCTCGATTTATCCATTGACCTCGATACCGGGATAGCTATCCTCAAACTCTTTCCGGGCATAAGCCAGGGTATTATTCATTCTCTTGTCAA
>CAZGDJ010000133.1:0-8299 GCA_964524635.1 uncultured Rikenella sp.
GAAACAAGTACATGCGGGAAGTAGGGGATGCTCTTGATGAGGGTTTTGAAAAAGGCGTTCTTCCTGTTCGTCCGGGCATTGTTAATCTGCAGTGTGACAAGGATCACCCGACACAGTCAATGGCAGACCTGATGCACCTTCAGAATTTATACGGATCACTTGAGAACCTTAAAGGGAAGAAGCTGGTAATGAGCTGGGCATACTCACCAAGCTATGGGAAGCCTCTTTCTGTACCTCAGGGTATAATCTCACTTATGTCACGCTTTGGCATGGATATAGAACTGGCATATCCAGAGGGGTATGATCTGATACCCGAGATAGTTGATTTAGCCTGGGAAAATGCCGGGAAAAGCGGAGGATCGTTTAAGATAAGTCATTCGATGACAGAATCGATGAGGGGAGCAGATATTGTATATCCCAAGAGCTGGGCGCCTTTCCATATAATGCAGCAACGCACAGAACTCCTTAAGAAAGCTGATAAGGAAGGGTTAAAGGATCTTGAGCAGGCATGTCTTGCAAATAACGCCAGGTTTATGGATTGGGAATATGACGAGGCAAAGATGAAAACCACAAAAGGAGGTAATGCCCTCTACATGCATTGCCTGCCTGCCGATATAAGTGATGTCTCATGTAAAAGAGGAGAGGTCAGTGCTGCTGCTTTTGAAAAATACAGAATTATGACTTACCGGGAAGCCGGATTCAAACCTTATATCATTGCCGCCATGATGCTGACCAACAGGTTTGCAGATCCTGGTGAGGTGCTGAAGAATCTTCTTGAAAGAAACCGGAAGAGGGTTGGATAAAAGAAATTTTATGAGCGCAAACTATTGCAGGTGTCTTGTAAGACATCCTCTTTCATTATCCTGTTGTTCTTGTTAAAAATTTACCGCCTACCGCCTTTTCGTTGATACTGCCATTTTCGACCATAACATTACCGCCGGCAATCACATAATCTGCCTTTCCCCTTACTTTCATGCCTTCATAGATGTTTATATCACAGTTCTGGTGATGTGTTTTTGCAGATATTGTTCGTTCAGGTTTGGGATCCCATATTACAAGATCAGCATCAGAACCGTTATTAATTTCCCCTTTTCGCGGGTAAAGTCCGAAAATCTTAGAAGGCAAGGTTGAAAACAGATCAACCATACGGTTCAGGCTTATTCTTCTCTCAAGAACACCGTAGGTAAAAAGCAATTCAAGTCTGTGTTCTACCCCTCCGGCTCCACCGGGTATTTTTCTGAAATCTTTTTCCCCGGCCTTTTTCTGATCCAGGGTAAAGGGGCAGTGATCAGTTCCGACAGTATCAATCGTGCCATCTGACGCTGCTTTCCAAAGAGCGCGGTTATCATCTTTTGATCTTAGAGGAGGGCTGATAACAAAAGGAGCAGTATTGATAAAATTTCCTTCATATTTTGAATCATCCAGTAAAAGGTATTGCGGGCATGTTTCTGCAAATACTTTCTGATTATTTGCCTTAGCCTCACGAATAAATCTGAGTGATTCAAGGGAGGAGACGTGCACAATATACAAAGCACATCCGGCAACGGCAGCCATTTTTATTGCTTTGGCTACTGCTTCGGCTTCCAGGTGAGCGGGACGGGTCTGAGCATGATATAATGGCTCTGTGTGCCCCATGTAGTAAGAGATATTGCGAAGGTTCTCTATTTCATCCCCCATCTCGCAATGAACGGTTATTGTGGCTTTTTCACGGCCTGCAACCTGCATAACCTTAAACAGATCCGGATCATCAAGACCAATACTGTTCTTATAGGCCATGTAAACCTTGAATGATGACACTCCCATTCTGAGGCACTTCTTCATTTCTGCATCTGTTGTTTTACGCCATTCAACAGGAGAAACATGAAACGAATAATCAATAAGTGAATCTTTTGCTTCTTTTTTCCTTTGCCCGAGAGCATCACATAATGACTGGCCTTTCTTTGTTGTGACAAAATCAATAATAGTAGTTGTCCCTCCAAAAAGTGCTGCCCGGGTGCCTGACCTAAAATCGTCTGATGAAAAGCCCTCAGTGTTTGGCAGGTGCATATGCACATGTGGATCAATCCCTCCGGGAAAGATATATTTGCCCATGGCATCAATAACCCTTACGTCTCCTTTCTGAATTATTTCATTGTCAATGCTGATTATTCTGCCGTTACAAATCAGAATATCAGATCTGTCGCTATTGACAGAGGTGATAATGGTTCCGTTTTTAATCAGCAGATTCATGAGAAACTAAAACACTAAGGTAATCAAGAAAAATTGAAAGACTGATGGAGCACCTGGTTAATAAACATCATTTATTGATCTGTTTTATGTCGTCCCAGGGGTACGTTTCTTAATCAATTGTCTTTATATATTCGTCATATAATCGCCACAATAAATCAAATTTATTTATGTAATCTCAATCTCATTATGTACCTTTACTTAAAGAACTAAAGTTTCAAAGTAATAATCTAAAACAAAAACCATGAAAAAGTATTTAGTATTACTGGCATCAATGCTGGTGTTTATTTCAGCTCCTGCATTCAGCCAATTTACATTTAGTGTTGCCCCCGGTCTGAATCTCAACAGTGCTTACTTTGGATACAAAGCAGGTAAAGTTGTTCCGTTTGTAGGGTTTAATATGGTAGCCATCTCTGGTAGTCTTAATGAAACAGGTTCAAGATGGGATGATCCTGAAGTAGTGGAATATGATGAGACTGCAAAGCTCAAGGGCAGCCTTCTTATGCCTACTCTCGGTTTGAAATTCTTTGCTGTTGAGAAGAACAAAGTAAAAGGATATGTGATAGCCTCACTGACAAAACCACTTGTAAATGCAAAATTGACTTTTGATGGCGAAGAGGTTGAAGAAATCTCGGAAATGCTTGATAAGCTTTCATTCTTCGGCGGCACAGTAGGAGTTGGTGCTGAGTATTTCTTCGATGAGAACTTTAGTTTAGGAGGCGAATTTGGTGCCCAGTTCCTTAATGTTAAGTTCAAAGATGAATGGGAAAGTGATGTATGGAATGGTTCGAGTTATGATGAGGAGGATTTCACTAGAACACTGAAGGGTACAGCTATCCCTACCTTTTCAAAGATCTCATTAAACTTTTATTTCTAGAAGTGCAAGACAATTACCAACATAAAAAACCCTGTTCCTATTGAGCAGGGTTTTTTGTTTTAGCCATTTTCCTGGTTCCGGGGCAGATCAAAGCCGGATTGTAAAAAGCTTTACCCCCAGGATAAAAAATCTTGGAAAGAAATTACATTTGGTGTTTATTCCTGTAAACACCAGAGATGACAAACAGTGGTATCGGCAATGCATTAAGATTAAATACAATATTTCGTTCACTGAAATACAGGAACTACCGGCTTTTTTTTACAGGCCAGAGCATATCTCTTATAGGTACATGGATGCAGCGTATAGCATTGCCCTGGGTTGTCTATGATATGACCGGTTCTGCCTTTTTGCTGGGGCTCGTTGGTTTTGCCGGGCAGATACCCACATTTCTTCTTTCGCCTTTTGCAGGAGTACTGACAGACCGGTGGAGTAAATACAGAGTGCTTCTTGTAACGCAGATAATATCAATGATTCAGGCTGGTGTTCTGGCCGGGATGAGCCTGGCAGGGGGGCTTAATGTTGGTTCTATCGTGGCTCTCAGTATCATATTTGGTTGTATCAATGCATTTGACGTACCGTCAAGACACTCCTTTATTATTGAAATGGTTGATAATAAAGAAGATATGGGTAATGCCATAGCTCTGAATTCTATGATGTTCAATGGAGCAAGACTTATTGGCCCATCAATTTCCGGAATTATGCTGGCTGCAACAGGAGCAGGAATATGTTTTCTTATTAATGCATTGAGTTATGTTTTTGTCATTGTCTCCCTTTTAAGGATGAATGTTGCAGTAAAAGGGGTAAAGCCAAAAAAGACGCATATTCTCACTGAGCTTAAGGAGGGATTTGATTACACCTTTGGCTTCCCGCCCATCAGGCATATAATTCTTCTGCTGGGAATTGTAAGCCTCATGGGGGCTTCATATCAGGTGCTAATGCCTGTTTTTGCCAAGGAGATACTTGGAGGAGGTTCACATACCTTCGGATTTCTTATGGGGGCAGCAGGTTTTGGCGCTTTACTTGGTGCTTTTTACCTCGCATCAAGAAAAAAAGTACTGATGATCGGACGTTTAATTCCGGCAGCTGCAGCAATGCTTTCAGTGGGTCTGATCATAATGTCCTTTACATCTTCATTTATTATTTCAGTTTTTCTGATGGTCTTCATTGGGTTGGGGATGATGACGCAGACCGCTGCCAGCAATACCATATTACAGACTATAACTGACGATGATAAAAGAGGCAGGGTAATGAGCTTTTACAGTATGGCTATTATGGGCACTGCCCCTTTCGGAAGTCTTCTCGCCGGAGGATTGGCAAAAACTATTGGCACTCCTTTCACCATTCTCATTGGTGGCATTACCTGTTTAATTGGCGCCATTGTATTTTACAGAAAGCTTCCTGCATTACAGAAGGTAGCCCATCCGATATACGTAAAAATGGGAATCATCTCAGACACAGTGGCAGAGGATCTGTGAGCACTACCCTTCACCCTGCCGGATTACTTTTGTACGTTAGAGTGTTGAAATAAAAAGTTAAAGATTACTTTTACCAAAGAGCAATCTGTCATTAATTATGGTAATTATTAAGATCTCAGATAGCTTTAATAAGAAAATAATTCACTTTCAACAATGCAGACCGGATTAAAGAAAAACAGGTACCGTTGGGTGATGCTCTCGGTTTATATGATTGCCATTGCCGTCAACCAGCTTCTATGGATTACATTTGCACCGATAACACATGATGCGACATTATACTATGGTGTTTCGGATATCCTGATCGGGATCCTTTCAATGAGTTTCATGATAGTATTTATTGTTGTTTCAATTCCGGCTTCCTGGATTATTGATAAATACGGAATCAAAATAGGGGTAGGCACAGGAGTAATTCTTACTGGTGTATTCGGATTATTGCGTGGTCTGGTCACAGATAATTACAACCTTCTTTTACTTTCTCAGATAGGCATAGCCATAGGCCAGCCGTTCCTGTTAAATGCAATCACCAAGGTGGCTGCAAGATGGTTTCCGCCTGAGGAGCGCGCTACCGCTTCAGGGTTGGGAACACTGGCTATGTATGTGGGGATTCTTACAGGTATGATCCTGACGCCTTACCTGGTTAAGGGCTCAGGGATTGGCAATATGCTTTATATATATGGTGTCATGTCTGTAGTGGCAGGATTCATATTTTTCCTTTTTGCAAGGGAACACCCGGGAAAAGAATTTGCTGATCAGGAAGGAGATGAACGTGTTCTGGCTCTTGACGGAATGAAGCAGATGCTTAAGAATAAGAACTTTGTATTGCTTGCAGTAATATTTTTTGTCGGACTGGGGATTTTCAATTCAGTCACCACATGGATTGAAAATATTGTAGGTCCCAGAGGTTTCACTGCCGTGCAGGCAGGAATAACCGGCGGCACTATGATAGCCGGAGGAATACTTGGAGCTTTCATTATGCCTATCTTCTCTGACCATAGAAGGAAAAGAGTTCCGTTCATAGTAATAGCTTTAGCCGGAGCCACCCTGTGTCTCGCAGGGATCACTTTTGTTACTGATTACCTCCTGCTTGTTGCCTCTGGCATTGGATTTGGATTTTTTCTCCTTAGTTCAGGGCCAATAGGATTCCAGTACGGGGCTGAAATAACCTATCCTGTCTCGGAGGGCTCTTCAAATGGCTTCCTGCTGCTTTCAGGACAAATTTCAGGAATAGCAATGATCTTTGGGATGGATAGCTTCAAATCAGCAGAAACCGGTTCAATGACAAGACCTCTTGTTGTGATGATAATCTGTCTCGCTATCGGAGTTTTATTGTCAGCAGGATTAAAGGAATCCACAGTCTTCACTGCCACAAAAGAAACCGAAAAATAGCCTCAGTCCCCTTGTAGGTCTTAAAGACAATCGTCGGATAACATATATTTTCTGAAATAGAATAGCTCTGCACAACTGTCGGTGTTTTTAGGTTTTTGGTCGATATAATATTTCGAACGGTCTATTAAATTTCCTGTAAGGGTCACCCTATATATAGTTTTGTCTCATCATTTTATAACGAATGAAAAAGATGAGAACAAAAAAAATTATTACTGCAGGAGTTATTTGCCTGCTAACTATGTCTGCTCTTAATGCACAACAGAAAGAGTGGACACTAACAGAGTGCATTAATTATGCGCTGAACGAGAACATTCAGGTTCGTAAAGCAGGTATCTCGGAGAACATCGGCGAGATCAGCCTCCGGCAGGCACAGGATCAGCGATGGCCAAGCCTCAGTGCATCAGCAGGAGAGAACTTCGGATGGAGGAGCATACCTGATAGTTCGGGTGGAAGCACCTTCAAAGGCTCCGGAAGCACGAGTCTTTCATTAAGCAGCGGAGTGACTCTTTTCAATGGCTTTCAGACACAGAATAATATCAAGAAGGCAGAGCTAAGCTATAAGGAGCTTCAATACAGCACTGAACAGACGAAAGAAAGCATCTCACTGAATGTTATGAATGCTTACCTGCAGGTTCTGTATGCAGAAGAACAGGTAGTAAACAGCCGAAATCAGGCTGACGCAACGCGCGAGGAGCTGGGGCTGGCAGCAGAGAGACAGAAGCTAGGAGCGATATCAAACAGTGATTATCTGCAGGTAAAGACACAACTTGCCAGTGATGAACTTACTCTTGCCAATGCAGTGAACAATCTTGAGATGAGCAAGGTCACCCTGATGCAGCTGATGGAGCTGCCGGTAGGTTCGGCATTCTCTATCTCACGCCCTGATATCGATGCCATCATCTCAACAACCCCCGTGCCGGATGCCTTATCGGTATATGAGACAGCATTGCAGGTTAAGCCGCAGGTCAAAAGCGCAGAGATAGGCCGCGAGAGCTCTGCAATAGACCTTGAGATAGCCAAGGGAGGTTATTTTCCGACTATTTCGGCAAATGCCGGTCTCAGTACTAGTTTTATCGAGGTGGCATCAATGGGTGCGCAGCTGAAGGACAAATTCAGTCCTTCTGTGGGCCTGTCTGCTTCGATACCCATATTCCGGAACAATCAGACAAGGACTTCTGTAGAGAGGGCAAAGGCGTCGATAACCACGGCAGAGCTTGATGAGCTCAATACCCGTAACCAGCTTCGCAAAGAAATAGAGCAGGCATGCCTTGACGCCCGGTCAGCAGTGATAAGCTATGAAGCGGCAGTAAACCAGCATGAAGCCTCACGTGAGTCTTATAATGTGGCAGAGGAGAAATACAGGCTCGGTTCCATGAACTCAATTGATTTCCTGATACAGAAAGCAAGTATGATCTCTTCACAGAGTAAACTTCTTCAGGCGAAGTATGAAGTGGTCTACTGCTATAAAATCATTGACTTCTACAAAGGAACTCAGCTTTCATTCTAAAAAAACAGTTAAAAGATACAACAATGAAAATTAAAAAGTTATTAGTACCCGGTGCATTGCTTGCAGTTACAGTGGTTGCTGCCCTGATATTGCACAGTTGCAAAAAAAGCCAGTCTTATTCTTTTGAAACGGCTACGGTTAAGAAAAGTAATATCGTCAATACGGTAGATGCTACAGGGACTCTCCAGGCAATAACTTCGGTGGTTGTCGGAACACAGGTCTCAGGTATAGTTGAAAAGTTATATGTTGATTTCAACTCACCGGTAAAAAAGGGTCAGGTCATCGCCGAGCTTGAGAAAGTAACGCTAAAGTCACAGGTAGACCAGGCTCTTGCGAGCCTTGAGAGCTCAAAGGCAGAGAGAGAATACCAGGAGTCAAACTTTGAACGTTCCAAGGCTCTTTATGAGAAGAACCTGATAGCAAAAGCCGATTTTGACCAGGCAAAATATTCAAATGCCCAGTCTAATGCATCACTTAAGACAGCCCAGGCATCATACGACAGGGCTCTTGTGAATCTTGGTTATGCAACCATTTATTCACCTATTGACGGGGTGGTGATGAACAGGGCAGTGGATGAGGGCCAGACAGTTGCTGCAAGCTTTAACACACCAGAAATATTTACAATTGCCAAAGATCTTAAAGAGATGCAGGTGGAAGCTGACATTGATGAGACTGATATAGGGATGATCCAGGTCGGACAGCGTGTTGATTTTGAAGTCGATGCATATCCTGATGACAAGTTCACCGGAACAGTTGAGCAGATAAGGATGAATCCGGTAACAACATCAACTGTAGTAACTTATACGGTGATCATCAATGCTCCCAATC
>CAZGDJ010000134.1:0-8197 GCA_964524635.1 uncultured Rikenella sp.
TGATTCTTTGTAACAGTCCGTCCAAGGACCATAAACAGCGCAAATAAAATTAACAGTTCCCCAAAGGAAAAAAGTATCCAACAATAACTTTCAGGTATATATGTAGATATAGCAGACCATAGTTTTTCATTAACCTGAGCTTCTGCTGTTTTAGAGAAAGGCCTGTTCTGTGAAATGATCCTCAAATAGTCTTTTATATAGGTGAAGAAAATAACTGCTGCACCTCCAAAGATCATTCCCCATTCATAGATGTTAATTTTTATTTGTCGCCCTTTCTCATTTAAGAGAACAATGGTAAGAGCCATTATTATCATTGTACCGGAACATATCACCGGAGAGAGTACTGGTCCGATCCACGGTACGGGAATGAGAAACAATATATCCCATGTAAGAAAAGAAGGGGGCCAGCCGAGGAGCAGGTATAAAGCTACATAATAGAAAATATCCCATATTCCGAAGCTGTAAAGAAAATACAGAAGTCGGCTGAGGTTGTTGCTGCCAGCAATAATTCCAATTGTGGCAAGCATTATCAATGTCGCAAGCTCTCTGATCCACTCTATTGAAAGCATCTCAGGAGAGAGCAAGGTCAGTGGGAAATAAAAACCCTTCGGATAATATATCTCTCTCAGATAAACGACGACTATAGCCTCGAGGAAGCCCATTGCTAAAGCAAAGACCCCGACTAAAATAAAAGACCTGCACGCATGAGAGGTTGACTGCGATGCTTTCTTTATCAGTGATGTCATGATCTTTCAGTTTGGTTCTGTGATCTCATTATGCCAGGTAAGGAAAAACAGCCTTTCTTTCCGGAGGGTAATCCGGGAACTGTTTTTTGTACCATTTGTGATGCGCAAGAGCACGTGGTATCAGGTTGCACATGGTCCATATCAGGAAAGACAATGCAGGGGCTGACCAGCATAATATTGCATAACCGGCCCATTCAATTATCTCCCCAAAGAAATTAGGGCAGGAAATCTTATTAAAGAATCCCCCGTAAGGAATTACATAGCCGGTTTCACTGTTTTTTCTCAGGTGAATCAGTTTCTCATCAGATGATATGTTAATAGCCATTCCTGTAATAAATATTATGGATCCACAAATGAATCTGGGATCTGTAAGCCATTCATTGTCGTACCTTGTCTGAAGGGTACCCAGATAGTAGCCCAGGCAACTGGCATTTACCATATTAAACAAAATCGCGGATAACACAATAATAAGCGGCATTTCTTTCCCTTTTGTTCTTATCCGTGACGGGAAAACCAATGAGCGATTTATATAATGGATTATATAAAATGATGAAATTATCCCGACAGTCAAATTTATTTCGCCCTTGCCTGTTAATATGAATAAGATGAATATCAGTAAAGCAGGTACCTCCATCATGAACCATCCTGCTCTGTCAGGTACGGTTATTCCCCACTTTCTTGAAGAATGACGTCCATACGGAGCTGTGACAAACATCAAAGCGATAAAAACGATACATCCGATGATGATCCATGAAAACACAAGAAGGTCAAAAGTATCTTTTCCCATCATATATATTTATTTTCACGAAACCATCCGATGGTATCAGCCAACGTTTCATTAAAGGCCCTTGGATTAAAACCCAGGGTTGACTTGGCCTTTTCGCTTGAGATATTACGATGACTGTATTTAAGTGTCATCAGTGACATGGTTGTATATAACGGAACGCTTCCATTAAGCGTGGCATGCAAATTAAGAAATATTGCGCCTATCGAAGCCAGCCACATAGGAAGGCATATCCGTGGAGCTTTGTGTCCTCCAAGTTTTTCAACCTCGTTGGCCATAGTCCTGAGGTCAACCCACCTGCCACCAAGAAGATAGCATTCACCCGCTTTTCCTGCTTTTATCGCATTAATTGCAGCAGTGCACACATCTCTCACATCAACCCAATTGTAACCGCCGGGGATAAGACTTGGGTTCTGTCCTTTATAAAACCTTATAAGAGCATTTCCGATAAAAGATGGTTTAAAATCATTCGGGCCAATAATGGAGGTTGGGCTCAGCACAACAACTTCAAGCTCCTCGGATGATGCATTCATCATTATCTGATGGCTTAATGCTTTAGAATGTTCATAGGCCTCCCGACTCATGACATCAAGTTCCCTGGTTTCATTAAGCTCTTCATCGAGAGGCCGCTGTTTAAAGGCATGGATTGAGCTAAAGTGAATTATTTTTTTTACGCCTGTTGATTTTGCTGCTGCCAAAAGGTTATTGCAACAATCGATGTTAACCTTTTGACAATTTCGATCCTTTTTTCGGAGGCTTATACAGGCAGCAAGGTTAAAAACCACTTCACAGTCACTGCAAAGAGCAACCAGATCATTAATATCAGATACATTACCTTTAATTGTCTCTATTGGCAATGCAGAAAGTCCCCTGTTATCATTATGTATTAATGCTTTAACAGTAAATCCCTTTTCCGTAAGCATACGGCAAAGGTTGGACCCTACATGCCCTGAAGCTCCCGTAACGGCGACTCTCATTCTTGCAAGGGTTTCTTATTTATCAACTCGTTTATCTCGCTCAGATGAAGCTTGAAGTGTCTCAGGTAATCTATTACCATATCTTTTAGTGAAACCCTCATGTTCAAAGCTGTAATCCATTCATTGTCAAGCTTACTACAGTCTAAATTATTTATTACATGTATAATATGTAAATTGGAATATTTCCACAATTGTATAAGATTAGTCCAGTCAGCCTCCTGATAGTTCTGAATAGCAATCCATTTATCATTATTACCCAGATTGGCATAATCAGGAAATATTAACGGGCTTGGCTGATACTGCAAGTGAACAAAACGATGAGTATTGTTTGAGGCAGAATCCACAAGATGACCTACAATTTGTTTAATAGTTCTGTTCTGACTATTGCGTCGATGTTTAAATGTATTCTCGGGGAGATCTTTTAGAATAGGTTCCCATTTTTCCAGAAGTCTGATTAGCTCGAGGTTTAGTTCATTAAAGTCGTTCATTTTTCAACAGAGATTTATTTATGTAATATATCAGTTTATATGTGTTTTCATTCTTCAGATCAAATCAGGTTATTTATCATAAACAAGATCATGTAATTCATCACATTCGAAGATCACTTTTTCTAATGGATACTGAGTTACCATTATCATGGCCTTTGCTACATTACGGGCAGTTATACCTTTATATTTCTTTAGCGGGCCAATAAACATCCAGCCAAATATCTTCATTAAGAAAGCTGATATTTTCTCTGCCATTCGAAACTCAGTTCTTTCTCCCATCAGAAGTGAAGGTCTTACTATTTTCAGATTTCCCTTGTACAGATGTCTGACCCTTTCTTCCATTTCTCCTTTAGTTCTCAGGTAAAAATTTCCTGAATGGGGATTGGCGCCAATTGAGGAGATCACTACCAGATTATTGATTGACAATATGTCAGCCATCTGTGCTATCATCTTTGGTATTTCAAGGTCAACTTTGGTGAAGGCTTCCTGAGACCCTGCTTTTTTAATTGTAGTACCAATACAACAAAAGTAAACACCAGCATCCAGCTTATTTTTAAGCTGCATAAAATGAGAGTAATCAGGAATAATGACCTGTTCAAGTTTTGGATCCACTATCCCAATATCTCTTCTGGCGACCGTTACTACTTTGTTTAATGCCATATCATTGATAAGCTCATCAACAAGCTCTTTCCCAACCAACCCGGTTGGTCCGAATACAATTGCAGTTCTGTCCATTTACTCAGTGATTATTTTTGTTTTCTTTTATCTTTTTATAATCAGGACCTGGTGTGATGCGGCCCGGTAAGAAAATCCCGGCGAAGATGCAGGTCACAGCCATCAGTATAAAGCCGCAGACTGCCAGAAGATCATTCTTCCAGTCAAATTCACCCATCATGATTGATGCTATTACACTTATAATAATTATACCGCCGATGAATATGAACCAGCTGTAATATTTTGTCTTCTTGAAAACTACAATATATGCTACCGGAATCAGGGTAAGCGCCAGATGACTTATTTTAAATGTGCTTATGATTGCAAAAGCCATTAAAAGAATCGCAAACAGAGTATTCAGTATTTCGTATTTCTTTGTCATCAGGTTAGCAGATGTCTGTATGGTTTGAATATGTAATTTTTCATTTCAGAAACATTTTCATCCTGGTATTAGTCTTCTTTTTTTATAGCGTCTGTTTCAGGGTTGAATTCTCCTTCCCATCTTGCTATAACGGCAGTGGCAAGGCAATTGCCCAGGACATTGACAGATGTCCTGGCCATATCCATAAGTTCATCAATTCCCAGGATGATATATATTGGCCAGGAGGGAAGTCCAAAGCTTGCTGCTGTTCCGAGCAGAATGACCATAGAAGCTCTTGGGACACCTGCCACTCCTTTGCTTGTCAGCATCAATGTGAATACTATCAGCAGCTGTTTCTCAAAAGGCAGATTAATGCCGCTGATTTGTGCCACAAAGATTGTGGCAAGCGAAAGGTACAGGGTTGTCCCATCAAGGTTAAAGCTATACCCTGTTGGCATGACAAATGCAACAATCTTTCGCGGAACACCAAATTCCTCCATCCGTTCCATGGCTATGGGAAGTGCAGATTCAGAGCTTGTTGTGGCAAAGGCAATGGTTACCGGTTCGGCTATCTTACTCACAAATTTTCGTACAGGAATCTTAAATATTAATGCAACCGGAAGTAGAACAACAAGGAGGAAGATCACCAGTGAGACATATAAAGTGGCAAGCAGCTTAAACAGGTTCACAAGAATATCGAGGCCCATGTGTCCAATGCTGTATGCTATGGCTGCAAATACGGCAAATGGAGCGAAATACATTATAAGCTGAGTGAATTTAAACATCACTTCAGCAAGAGCTTCTGAGAATTTTACTATCGGGTTTTTATACTTGTCTTTTACCATTGCTACGGCGATGCCGAATATTATGCTGAAGACAACAATCTGCAAAACCTGGCCTTCATATATTGACTTTGCTAAATTTTCAGGGAATATATGCAGTATCAGATCACTTCCGGTCTGTGGCTGAACCACAGGTATTTCTGACTGGTTAACAACGTCGGGTACATTAACTCCCACACCCGCTTTACTTATGTTTATGGCTAACAAACCTATAAACAGGGCAATGGTAGACACTATCTCAAAGTACAAAAGGGATTTCCATCCCATCCTTCCAACCTGCTTCAGGTTTGAATGGCCTGCAATGCCAACAACCAGGGTTGCAAAAAGAAGAGGTGCGATAATGGTTTTAATGAGACGCAGGAATATCTTGCTTATAACCTGCATTTTAACACCTAACTCGGGCAGGTCATATCCAAATTCGGCCCCAACGATCATGCTAATGAGAATCCATGTAGTAAGTGACCGTTTATATATACCATATCCGAACACAGCAATTACTGCAACCCACCTGGATACCAGCAATACAGTTTCACCGGTGTTAATCAGCTTATAATGATTTCCCGCCGTAAGGAGTGATACAATGAAAAGTGAGATGAGCAAAAAAAGCATATAAGGTTTTGGAACCTTACGTGCTTTCTGAATATCATCACTTTTGCCAGGAAAGGTTGGTTTGGTTACGGACATTTTATCTTTTCGGAGCTGTTCATGCAAATTTAATGATTTGAGCACACGTCGGCCAATCAGGTGGAAGAATCTGAGACATTACCTGTAAAACTTTTTAACGAAAGCACTATACTCACCTTTACCCAGAATGATCCTTTTCCAGAATGCTGCCATGAATCCAAACCCATAACCTGAAAGCTGTATATAACTGGTTATTATGGATAAAAGGCCAATGGTTAAACTTTTATTCTTTAAAGAAGAATCAATAAGCAAAAGAAGAAAATGTATCAGGACAGGTGCAAGAAAAAATATTGAAACGAAGCAGGACAATAGAAGAAGGACAATGATGCCTGAAACAAAAACAGCAGGAGCAAAGTGAACTGCTTTCAGTGAGCTTCTGTGTCTTTTATACAGATTTATTCTTGCTATGCCTGAATTATATACCTGTTTGAAGAACTGTCTGATACTTGTACGTCTCTTATGATAGACAAAAGCTTCTTTGATCAGCATTGTCTTAAAGCCATTTTCAAGTATCCTGATACTCATATCAATGTCTTCGCCAAAACGCATTCCTGAGAATCCGTTAGTCTTTGAAAACACTTCCCTGGAATAGCCCATATTGAAACTTCGTGGATAAAATTTGTCAATTTTTTCGCTTCCGCCTCTGATACCTCCTGTTGTAAAAAACGAAGTCATTGAGTAATTGATTGCTTTCTGGAGATTTGAAAAGCTTTTATGCGCTTTGTCAGGTCCGCCGAAGGCATCAGCATATGAGGCAGATAATGTACTTCTAACGATCCTGAAGTAGTCGGGTGGTAAAATACAGTCAGAATCAAGAAAAATGCAATAATTGCCTGCAGCATTTTCAAACCCGTAGTTTCGGCTTGGCCCAGGTCCGGAATTTGCTCTGAAAAGATATTTGATATTTAAGTCCTTGCTGTACTTGCCAACGATTCCATCGCTTTTTTGATCGGAACCATCTTCAACTATTACAACCTCAAAGTCTTTTTCTGTCTGCAAGGTCAGGCTTTCAAGCAACTCTTCAGTCTCATTTGGTCTGTTATAAACCGGGATAATAATAGAAAATGTCAGAATCTTATCAATCATGCATCAGGTTCGTTAGTGTTTCATTCGCTCTTGCTACTCTGCTTTCTTAATAAACTTATACCTGAGGCCCCATGCACTTTGTATTATTACATCACCATCAAAATCAATAGTTGGTTCCACTTCAATATGCAGTGAAAATCTGTCAAGTTTTTCGAATGGTGAGAACTGAAGGCCGACAGGTACTACTATACCATTAAATATATTTACAACGCCACCTAATCCTACATAGAAATTATGCTGTTCTTTCTGAATAACATTGTAACAGACCACCAGTTCAGGTGTCAGATCTATAGCCTCTGTATTGCCGAATAGTCTGAGTTCAGTCCAGATTCTTTCGTTAAAGTTATACCCAACCCCAATTTTTGACATGAATGAGTAATATGATATGCTTAACTGTGAGGATACATTAACCGTGAAAGCACATAATAAACAAGCAAGTAGTGATACCCTTACAAATCGTTTCATTTTGATAATATTTTAGTAACTGATTATTTAGAAAGAAGTTTTTCAAAATGATTTAATAACAAATATACAAATCTGTTACAGACAACCTGAAAAAACAAACCCTGCTGTTATGCAGGGTCGGTCTTATGGTCAGTCAGAATCTCTGATGTGCGTCTATTGAAATTTCCTGATAAGCTTATTCAAACCTATATTCCCGTTTGTGTCATCTTTTGAAAGTACAACAGTTTTTTTTGTTATTGCTCCATTATATAATCCGTTTAGTCTGCCTTCTTGAGTATATTCACAATCATCATTATCATCGAGGTCAAGAATATCATCATATTCACCCATACTAATATTATTAAAATCGATAGAGTAAGTTCCCCCTGAACGGGAGATGTCAATGCTTCCTCCTTCCCCGGTATAATATGCAGTCTCATCCTGGAAAGAAATCCTGCTCATAAACAAGATTCCAAACGGGAATATTACCCTGTCAGCTGAAGATGCGGTTGCCTGATCAATTGCCGGGTAATTTCCACTCAGAGCATTTGAGTTATTATCATATACTGCAATATCTAATTCAGTGGTGTCTCCATCAGTTATGCTGAGAAAATAGAACTGGAATACAGATTGCTCATTAATTTCCCCATCATTATATACCTCCTCGATCAGAGCAACACTGTCAATTGGATAGTCAGTTCCGTCAAAAGAAAAATGGTTAGGGTCTTTATCCTTTTTACACGAAAAAAGTGATACAAGACCTATTAATCCCATCAATAACACTGCATTTTTTCTCATGATATTTTCATTTTGGTTTTATCCGCCCTTGTACTTCTCTGGTTCTGCTTATTATTAAATAAAGATAATGAATCTGATTCCAAAAAAAACTGTCAAATGTCATCTTAGTTGTTGTATAAACACTATTCACAAATGTCGGGTTCAAAAAACACCCAGTGTATAGCAGGGTTCTTTTTTTTGAGCTCCGCCTCGATAGTATTTATATTATTAATCAATTGATTAATCGTGTTTGCTTTTTTCATCCTGGCTTTTACAGCCACCATTATCTCTGGC
>CAZGDJ010000135.1:0-7988 GCA_964524635.1 uncultured Rikenella sp.
CTGCAATCCGGAATTGTCGGGGCTCTATTAATGTTGATCTTTTTCGTGCAGTTTAATATCAGGCTTCTTTCTGCAGGAATAAACAGAAAAAGAGGCAGGGAATCAAAGTGTTTACTTGTTTTTGTAATCTTTTTTATCGGCTGGTTCATAATTCATTCGACAAGCGGACAACAATTTTCTTATTCAGCCGGACCCGCTGACGCAATTGTTATTGCTACATTTTTTTCATACGGATCAATTTCTCTCATTCAATCTCCTGTCAATAATAAAGTCTTCCAGGCGTGATTCATATCGTACACTTCCAGTCCTCACCGGGGGGTATTGAGATTTTAATACAGGATATCATAAAAGCATTTCCTGCAGGCACCTTCAATGCATTCATTATCAGACCTCCAAAGCAAAGTAATCATAATATTTATTCTGGCACGGAAATAAAAACTACATATGGGCACCGATCCAACCTTATTGCTTTGTGGAGGTTGTTTTTTTATGCACGGAAATATAAAAAAGAGATCTTTCATGTTTATAACAGTGGCCCTTTTTATCTTTTAGCCTTACGCCTTGCAGGCGTCACCAACCTTGTGTATTCAATACATGGAACAATATATTGGCGCTCCGGTTTTGAGAGATTATTAAGGAAAGCAATATGGCGACTGGCTCTTTCAGATAAATACAGGATAACAACTAATTCAGAATTCAGCAGGAAAGTATTTATAAGTTCTGTATCTGATAAAGAAAAAAATATTGAAGTAGTTTACAATCCTATTGATTCTTCAAAATATCAATTTTCAGGAGAACAGAAACGCAATGGTCCGGATTTTAAGGTGATTTATGCCGGGCGTTTGGCAAAGGGAAAGAACCTGTTCCGGTGGCTTGATGTTGCACAGGTGTTGCGCAAAAAGTCTCCATTGATGCAATTTATTTTATATGGAGAAGGACCCCTAAAAGCAGATCTTATTAAATATGCTGAAGAGAAGGGTTTGGCTGATAATGTCAAATTCAGCGGATTTACTGTCGCTCTTGACGAAGCATTCAGGGAAGCGGATCTTTTTATCTTCATCTCCGAATATGAATCATTCGGAAATGTGGTGGTAGAAAGCATTTTATGTGGAACGCCAGTTATAGCATCGGATATTCCCAGTATGAGAGAGATTTTTAAAAACTATCCTCAGGTCCTCGTTCCTCTTGATGAAAACCTTTTACAGAATATAGCTGATAAAGTAGAGCATCTTGATGACATATCAGTGCAAATGGACAGCATGATCAGGGAGTTCAGGTCAAGGTTTTCTGCAGAGAAGCATTATGAAAAATTACAAAGTATTTATGATTCATTCCATTCCTGATATTCCAGTTGTATATTTCCATTCGATTGGCCATACTGATAAGCAATGGGTCAAGAATTACCTCACCATGCCTGTCGAAAATGCAGACCGTTTTTTCAAATATATCACAGGCAAATATCAGAGCATTACTTTAAAAGAGTACAGAGATCTGATAATTAGTGAAAAGAGGCACATTCGAAATCCGATCGTTATAACATTTGATGATGGCTATCTTGATACCTGGACCTACGCTTTTCCGCTTCTAAAGAAACACAGGCTAAAGGCAACTGTTTTTGTTTCTCCTGATTTTGTCGACCTGAAAAATAGAATCAGACAAGAAACATACACTCCGGGTTTTTTGTCATGGGATGAGATGCGGGAAATGGAGGCTTCAGGTCTGATTGAGATACAATCTCATACAATTTCCCATACCAGACATTTTGTATCTGGTAAAATTACTGGCTTTCATTATCCCGGAGCAGACGTTTTATCAGTAATAGGGAATATTTATCCGGAGAAGAAACCTTATTATATAATTGATCCCGAGTTTGAAAAGCTTCTGCCATATGGCTATCCAATATTTGAGGAACGCTCGGCAATCACGGCAAAAGTGGTTAAGATAAATCAGGAGTTTATTGATGAGGTAGTGTCCAGCTTGAAAGATTATGATTTTACAAAATACAGGTTTGAAACAGCTTATGAAAAAGTCAGGTCAGCATACATGCATTATATAAAAAACGACTCTTTGATTAGTTCGAGAGAAACCGATGAGGAGTACAAACTAAGAGTCAGGAAAGAAATATATGATTCAAAAAGAATCATTGAAGAGAAGCTGTCAAAAAAGGTTGAGTATTTATGCTGGCCTTTTGGGGAGAATAATTCCGAAGTACACCAATTTGCGCTTGAAGCAGGATATCTGATGACAACCCGGGGGAAAGCTGAAATAAAGAAGGAAGAGTACAGGAGCAGGATTCAGGAAAGGATGGGAATAAATTACAGCTCACCTTCAAGAATAATATGGACTAATAATAAGCTGAAGGCTTTTTCCGGCAGGTTTCCATACAAATTGCTAGTAAGGGGTTACAGAATGTTAAGAAACGATAACAAATGATCGGATTTATACTGGACATACCTTTAAAGCAGTCTTGCTGGAAGATAAAAGACCTTTTCAGGAAAGAACCCGGGGAGTGTCACTTTTTTACGGATACCAATATCGAACTAATGATTTGGGGCGACGCATTTAACGTTGAGGATCTTATTAGAAAAGGAGCAGGTAGTGTGCCTGATGTCAGTCATTTGCTGACTCATCTATCAGGGCACTTTTATTTTATCATCCTGTATAAAAGTAACAACGAAATATGCATTGGAAATTCGATGTTCAGTATTCTTCCGATCTATTACCTCCTCAAAGGAGACCATTTACTGCTGTCTGAAAATGCATTCAGGTTAAGTATTTACTCAGGACAAAAAAGCTTTTCACGCAGGTTCATTCTTGAAACGGCATTGTTTAATTATCCTTTATTCAATAACAGTGTCATAGATGGCATTATGCTAATTCCATCAAACTCATACTTTTCTCTGAAAAGTGGCAAACTTTCATTACTAAAGCATACATGTATTGAGGATTACTTTGCATCTTCACCTGTGTCATGGAAGAAATCCGCAGGGTCATTGACAGACTTATTCCTTGAGTCAACCAGCAAATATCTTTCCGGAGAGTCTTATATGTCCTCTATTACGGGAGGATTGGACAGCAGAACCCTTACTGCTGCTTCAATGTACTTTAAACGCGATGTGTCTTGTTATTGTTTTGGTTCTTCATCGTCTTCGGACATGGAGATTGCCAGGCACCTGACAAATGTTGCCGGAATACCATTTACTTCAATAAATCTGGGTAATGAATATGCTGTGAAGGACAATCTGAATTGTGGGAAGGAGTTTATATTAAATGCTTCAGGTACGGCAACATTTGCGAGGGCTCATTATTTATTTGCAGCAAAAGAACTCGCAAAAAAAAGAAAAATAGTAGTTACTGGTAATTTTGGAAGTGAGATTTTTCGTGCTGCACATATTCCTGGCATCGTTATCTCCCGGAATCTTTATCATTTGTTTAACTCTCCAACACCGGAGAAAGCTTTCGAATTGATTGAAAGGGAGCTTCAGTTTGCTGTTCTTGACGTTAGTAAATTCCATAATGAGTGGGAAGAATTGAAGAATGACCTGAGATTGACGCCACGGTTCAATCCATTATATTCGGGACTGACGCTGAACCAGAAGTTTTATATAATGATTTTTGAAGAAGTCTTCAGAAAGTATTTTGGCGCAGAAATGATTAACCAGTTCGGATATATCAAGAACAGAACGCCATACCTTGATTTTGATTTTCTTAAAGAGATACTAAAAACAAAGTTCGCCGGCATTCACTCTGATTTCTTTGAGAGCAGACCCTTGAAAAGATATAAGGGTCAGGTTTTGTATGCCTATATAATCAGAAAAGCCTTTCCATTGTTTGGCGCTCTGTATACAGATAAAGGATACAAGCCTGACGATCTGATAAGTCTATTCGGAAAGGTTAATATAGTCAGGGGGTATTTGCAGAAGGGCAAAAGACACGATCGGGCTACATATGATCCTAATGGTGTGGATAACGCCTGGAAGGTGAATCATAAGCAATGGGAAAGCTTGGAACTTCCTGCAGATATTTACAGTGCTGAGATCATTGATCGACATTCCGGCCAATTGACAAGAGAAGACTGGTTTAAAATTCGCAGCATAGCCTTCATATATAATAAATATTTAAAAGATGAGAGTTAGAGCGATCATTCTTGGGAATGAGCTGGAGGACCACGAATTATGGGTGAAAGCCTGTTTGGCTCACAGGGAACAAATAGATTTCAGGATTGTTAATCTTACATCTGACTCCTGGCAGGAAGAGATCCAATCTGAACCATCGGATATTCTTCTGGCAAAACCAGGTGGACTGACTTCACGCTTTAAACAAATATATGACGAGAGGATTTTTATTTTACACAACGTCCTGGGTATGAAGATATATCCCTCTCCTGAAGAGATTTACATTTATGAAAACAAAAGGTTCCTTTCTTCCTGGTTAAAAGCAAATAGTATACCTCATCCTGAAACACATGTATTCTATAACTTGAAAGAAGCAGAAAAATACATTCAGAAAATAACATTCCCCATAGTTGGAAAAACAAATATCGGAGCTTCAGGAAGCGGAGTAAAAATTCTTCACACCAGGGAAGAAGGGCAGGAATATTTGAAGCGATCATTTTCACCTGCTGGAGCACCTAGAAGATCAGGGCCTGATACAAGTAAGGGAAATTGGATATCAAGAGTTTTTCGTTATATAATCCATCCGGCTGATATTGGCAAGCGCCTGAGAATTTACAGGACAATTAAAGAAAATGTACAGTCAGGGTACGTCATTCTTCAGGAATTCATACCTCATAATTTCGAGTGGAGAGTTGTAAGGATCGGGGACTCCTTTTTTGCACATAAAAAGTTAAAATCGGGTGACAAGGCCAGCGGATCATTGATTAAGGGTTATGAAAATCCACCTTTTACTATCCTTGATTTTGTTAAAGAAATTACTGATAAGCATAACTTTAAGAGTCAGGCTGTGGATATCTTTGAATCAGGCAGGGGTTATCTGATCAATGAAATGCAATGCATTTTTGGTCAAAGTGATCCGCATCAGATGTTTGTGGATGGTATTCCTGGCAGATACAGACATGATGGTCACAACTGGACTTTTGAAGCGGGTTCGTTCACTGGTAATGAGTGTTATGACTTGCGGCTTGACTATGTGATTTCTCCATTCAAAAAACTGTAAATGAGGGTTTTATTCGTATCCAGAGGCAAAAATGGAAAGATAAGTGAGATAATCAGGAATCAGGGGGAGTCACTTAAATTAGCTGACACTGAGGTTGATTTTTTCATTATCAGAGGGAAGGGGATCTGGGGATACCTTAAAAGCATGCCGCAAATCAGAAAAGTATTCAGGAACGGGAAATATGACCTTGTACATGCTCACTATGCTTTGAGCGCTTTTACAGCAACGGCAGCAGTCAATTCACCGATAGTCGTATCTTTAATGGGATCTGATGTAATTCTTTCTCCCATAAACAGGATTCTGATACGATTTTTATCACATAGGTGGAATACCATAATAACAAAAACCCAACAACTCAAAGGTATTCTGGGAATAGATAAAATAATTGTTGTCCCCAACGGTGTAGACCTTGATAAATTCAAGCCAATGCCAAAAGCTGAAGCCAGGGAGTTGCTTAAACTACCAGAGAACAAAAAGATTATTCTGTTTATTGGGGATACAGGTCGTAATGAAAAACGGTTTAACCTGGCGGTAAAAGCAGTAACAAATTTAAACTCACCCGATATTGAGTTAAGGAATGTATTCAATATGCCAAATGAAGAAATTCCATACTTCCTTAATGCCGCTGACGTTCTATTACTGACATCAGAATATGAAGGATCCCCTAATATTATTAAGGAAGCCATGGCATGTAATTGCCCGATAGTATCTACAGATGTCGGGGATGTCCGATGGGTAACAGGGGATACCGATGGATGTTTTATTACCTCCTTCAATCCAGATAACATTACTGAAAATCTTAACAGGGCCATTCTCTTTGGAAGAAAAACAAATGGCAGAAACAAAATTATTATTAAAGGCCTCGATTCAAGAAGTGTTGCAGCTAAACTAAATGCTATTTATGAAAAGGCAATATCTCAGAAATGAGAAGGGATCAATAATTATCGGGGGTCATATTCAGGCTTTAGGGATTGTCAGAATTCTTGGAGAAAGAGGAATCCCTGTTGTGGTTGTTGATAACACTTATCAATGTGTTGCCAGAGCGTCAAAGTATTGTAAAGGATTTTTTAAGGTAAGAGATGAACTCTTATTTGAATTTTTAAACAACGAAATATTTAGGAGAAAATACGAGGGATGGACTATTTTTCCTACCAATGATATGCATGTCAGGCTGTTAAGCATGAACCGGCAATCATTGGAACGATCATATTTAATAAGCACGGATAAATGGGAAGTGGTTAAAACTTTTTACAATAAAAAAGAAACATATCGTCTTGCCCAAAAGCTTGGCATACCGCTCGCTCGCACATACTATCCAAAAGACAGATCATCTTTGGAAGCAATTGATATATTATTTCCCTGCATTATCAAGCCGGCGGTGATGTATGATTTTTATAAAAAATCAGGCAAAAAAGTATTGATATGTAAAGATTTCAATGATATGCTGAGGAAATATGATGAGGCCCTTAACATAATTCCGGCAGATGAAATTATAATACAGGAAATAATACAGGGATCTGGCTGGAACCAGTATTCAGCCTGTTTTCTTTTTCTGGAGGGGAAAACTTATGTCAGCCTCACAGCCTGCAGGTTACGTCAGCACCCGCCTGATTTCGGGAATGCCACAACGTATGCAGAAACCGTCGAGATGCCTGACCTTAAGAATATTGGAGAAAAGCTTCTTGGTTCAGTGAAATATAATGGCATCTGTGAGATTGAATTTAAGCGTGATGACAGAGATAATGAATTTAAACTCCTGGAAGTTAATCCACGTACCTGGAAATGGCATTCAATTGCCAATAAAACAGGCACACCGTTTATTCCGTTATTCTTTGATTACCTTGCCGGGAGGACGATTAATCCTGTTGAAGGATTTAAACACGCAGCTTTTTGCCATTATCTGACTGATATTCCAATTCGCCTGAAGCTTCTTCTTAAAGGGGCCGACAACTGGAAACAGTTGTCATCTCCGCTTGAGAATGCAACCTGGTCTGCCAGGGACCCTCTTCCCTGGATTTTTGAAAAGATACTAATTTTCAATTTCCTAATCAGAAGGTAAATGAGCAAGGCATTATTGATATTACTGACATTAATATCAGCAGGCATTTATAGTACATTACTATACCTGTTTCTTAACTACAAGACAAAAATTGGATTAAAGTACCTGTATTTAGATAATATTGTAGTAACGGCCATTTCATTCTTATTAGCGTACGGGCTGCACTCCATTTATGCAGTTTCTTTTTTGTTAAATCTGCTGGTAGTGTTGCCATTGACGATTGTTTCAGCAGCCTTTATTCTTACAATGTTACGCTTCTGGAGGACACCTTCACGGAAGATCACTGCCAGTCCCGATCAGGTTGTCTCCCCGGCTGACGGGAGAGTAATTTATATAAAGAGAATTGAAAAAGGAGAAATACCAGCCTCAATAAAGAATGATATCACTTCAAGGCTGGAAGAGCTGTCTGATTCTGGTTTAATGAAAGGGCCCTGCTGGATTATTGGCATTAACATGACTCCTTTTGATGTTCATAAAAACTGCGCTCCGGTTTCGGGAAAAATAATCCTTAACCAACACTTCAGAGGGAGTTTTCTGTCACTTAAAGATCCTCAGGCGCTGAACGAAAATGAACGTAATACCTACCTTATAAGTAATCAGAGAGCTGAGATAGGGGTGGTACAGATTGCTTCACGACTTGTCAGAAGGATAGACTCTTATGTAAATGAAGGGCAAAATGTTCTTCAGGGCGAATGGATTGGAATGATACGCTTTGGCAGTCAGGTAGATATGATTCTGCCCGTCTCATGTCTTT